>DXHF01000514.1 GCA_019113605.1 Candidatus Paenibacillus intestinavium | reverse complement strand
TTCTTATGTTATATATTAATATTGTCATTGGAATTCACAATAATTTTCAGCAATATTAGTTAAGTAAGTAGCAATATTAGTGAATGCGCTTTCATTAATATGTGTTATTGTTTATATTAACCTTAGAAAATTTCTAGATATCTCGTATATTCAGTACTAACTTAAGGGGGGAGTCAAATTTCTTTAATGATTCACACACCGACAAATATTGCGCTTAATAACAACAGGATATATGTGCAATCACGCTTTGACGAATGGCAATATCAGTGGCCCTTGCATACACACAAAGGATTAGAAATCTTCTACTTTATACAGGGTCAAGCTAATTATATTATTGGCGATACAATCTATGAGTTATTACCAGGGGATATGTTGTTATTTAGTGGGGATGTCATCCACAGAGTTAATCCATCGAATAATGTTAAGTATGTAAGAAGCTATATCAACTTTTTACCCTCATTTATTGAGGATGAATTATCAACTGAATTATATTCAAAGCTCATGAAGCTATTTGATAATTCTAATGGCTTACGCATTCAATGGTTACCTGAAGAAAGAGATGAGATAGAGAAATACTTCGCAATGCTGTATAACGAAAATCAAAAAGAATTAGTAGGCTATAACTACATGTTGACATCATCTTTAGTCCAGCTGTTAATTCATATCTATCGTAAGTCTAAATATCTTGTGGAATTCACACCATCTGCTCAACCAACTAACAGTCAAATGACTGTTCAACGTATTCTGCAATATGTGAATCAGGTCTACAAAGAGAATGAAAGCTTGGATACATTGTCTGTTAACTTACATCTAAGTAAGTACTATATGTGCCATTGCTTTAAGGAAGTTACAGGCTACACAATCAACAGCTACATTATGCGTAAACGAGTAGATGAGGCCAAGAGATTACTTGTTGAAAGTCAAAATTCGATCAATGAAATCGGTGAAATGATCGGCTTCAATTCTACTATTCATTTCAGTAGAACATTCAAACAATATGCGGGTGTATCACCGCTAGCTTTTCGAAAAGCTAGTGAAAATATATTAAGGGGATGAACATTATGAAATTAAATTCAAAAGGTTTGTTATTATTAGTGTTTACTTTAGTTCTATGCTTAGTTGTGGCTGGATGCGGATCAAATAATAAACCAGGAGAAACTGGTGGTGATTCAGCTAAAAAAGACGTCAAGCTAGATTTTGTATGGTTCTCAGATGGTGATTAGGGCAAAGTTATGGAGAATATTATCGCTGATTATAAGAAAGAAAATACTCATGTTGATATTCAGTTAATTGAAGTCGCTTACAATGATTTAGCTACAAAACTAAAAACAATGATCTCAGGTGGTAAACCCCCAGCATTAGCCCGTATTAGTACTTCTGAGATTGGTTCCTTCTCTAATTTTGCGGTTGATTTAGGAGAACAGCTTGGTGGTGTTGATAGTTTCACAACGCAATTTATCGATTCAATTAAGCCTTACTATGTTATTGATAATAAAGTTGTAGCTTCACCAATGGATGTTACTGCCAATGGAATAATGTATAACAAAACGTTGTTTGATCAAGCTGGTGTAACTGTTCCTACTTCCAGTGATGATATCTGGACTTGGGATGAGTTCAATGCCTCTCTTAAAGAAGTAATGGACAAATCTGATGCGAAATACGGTCTAGTATGGGATTTCACACCGCATCGTTGGTCTACACTACTGTATCAATTTGGCGGTAGCATGATCAATCCAGAAGGAACCGAAGGAACGATTAACAACGAAGCTGGTATTGAATCCGTTAATTATTTCAAAAAAATGCATGATGATGGCATCATCCCTACATCTGTATGGTTAGGTGGAGAAAATCCAAACAATCTGTTCCGTACAGGTACCGTTGCTGCTCATCTTTCTGGTAACTGGATGGTAAGTAGTTATAAAGATATTACTGATTTTGAATGGGGCGTAACGTATATGCCCATTGCAAAAAATCGTTCTTCCGTCCCAGGTGGTAAATTTGTAATGGCATTCCAAAAGTCAGGCGTTGAAGAAGAAGCAGCTAAGTTTATTGCTTATCTTTCAAGTAAAGAAACTAACTCTAAATTCAACCAAGAATCACTCTTTATGAGCCCTCGTAAAGATAGTGCTGACCTAGACTATGCGTTCGGCAAAGAAATGTTTGCACTATTTGCAGATGAACTTAACAATACTATCCCTGCTGCTGCAGAAGATTGGTCAAAACAAACGATCATCCCTAAATTCAGTTCTGATCTAAAAGATGGTTTAGTTGAAGTTATTGCTGGCGGTTCATCAGCAGAGGATATGCTTAATGACATTAACGATCAAATTAATAAAGCGATTGCTGATGCTAATGATAATTAAAGATTAAAGGTAGTAGGGCTACTGCATCTATGTAGCCCTACTATTGATTATGAGGAGGCTAGAGTGAATTGACAACTAAACCTATTGCTGTGCTGCAACCTAATCCAAGCACTAAAAAGAAGAGAAAACTACAAATCGCTCCTTACTTATTTGTACTTCCGAATTTATTAATTTTCACTATATTTATAGTCATTCCTACTTTACTTGGAGTAATCTATTCTTTTCATAACTATGACGGATTGAATCCTATGAAATACATTGGATTTGAAAATTACGCCCATATTTTTACAGATGATAAATTCTGGTCAACATTGGGTAAAACGTTAACCTACGCAATGATCGTAGTACCGTTAATATACGTATGCGCACTAGGAGTAGCGATCTTACTTGTTCAGCAAGTTATTATGAAAGGTTTTTTCCGTGCTATTTTCTATTGGCCAACTATGATCTCATTTATTATCGTTGGTTTAACATGGAGATGGATTTTCGGAGAGCTAGGTATTATCAATGCATTACTAGTTGCTTTCGACAATGAACAAATTACATTTTTGGCTAACCCCTTCTTCGCTAAAGTTGCTGTTATTATCGCAGCAGTGTGGTCAAGATTAGGATTTTTCATGGTGCTTTTTGTAGCAGGCTTGCTTGCTATTCCCAAAGACTTTTATGAAGCGGCTCACTTAGATGGTGCATCTAAAGTAAAAGCTTTTTTTCATATAACTTTACCATTGCTCAAACCTACAACACTGCTTGTCGTAATGCTATCCATGATCGAAGCATTCAAAGCTTACCCGCTGATGTTCGCTCTAACAGGTGGTGGGCCCAACAAAGCAACAACCTACATCGTTCAATATATTTATGAAACAGGCTTTGCGAAACAAGAATTAGGGCTAGCAAGTGCTATGTCCGTTGTACTATTTATTATTATTACAATATTCACCGTACTACAATTCAAACTGACTAAAGGGGGAGAAAATTAATGACGCCTTCAAAATCACAAAAAATATTAACCTATGTTCTATTAATTACTTTTTCCGCCCTTTGGTTATTCCCTGTATTATGGATATTCCTTTCTTCATTCAAAAGTAATAGTGAGCTCTATCAGTTCCCACCTACATTTCTACCACAGCAGTTCACTATAGAGCATTTTGTTAATGCCTTTGAAAAGGGTAACTTCGGTAAGTATTTCCTTAACAGTGCCATTGTAGCTATTACTTCTACGGTCTTGCTGTTACTTATTAACTCGATGGCAGGATATGCACTAGCGAAGTATAAATTCAAAGGTGGCACCTTCATATTGCTAGCCTTTATCTCCACTTTAATGATTCCACTGGAAGTTATTATGATTCCGATCTTCAAAGTACTAAGCTTTTTAGGTCTATATAATTCATTGCTAGCCTTGATTATCCCACCGGCAGCGACGCCTACAGGTGTATTTATGCTTCGTCAATATTTACTGACGATACCTAATGAATTAATAGAAGCGGCAAGAATCGATGGAGCCGGTGAATGGAAAATTTATTGGAGAATTATATTGCCATTATGTCAGCCTATACTAGCTGCACTTGCTATATTCTCCTTCATGTGGAGATGGGATGACTTCCTATGGCCATTAATTGCGATTAGTGATCCAAGCAAATATACGGTTCAGCTCGCTTTGTCTAACTTTATTGGAGAGTTCAATGTAGATTGGGGCAGCTTGCTTGCCATGTCTGTCATTACGATGATTCCAGTATTGATTGTCTTCCTAATTTTCCAAAAACATTTGGTAAATAGTATGGCTACTTCTGGGATGAAATAAAAACTTCATGTGAATTCAGTAGATAGGAGAGAATAAACATCATGCAGGTTAGCACAACTTTATTAGAGATAAAAAAACACTCGAATTTCATCAAATTAGTAACTGATGCTGCAAAGTTTCAAATATTCGCATTAACGGACGACATTATTCGTATTCGCTGTAGTTTTGAGGAGGAGTTTACTAAAGATTCGTCTTACTCCTTGATGATGACAGCATGGGAAGATGAAATGGACCATGTAATTAAGGATAGAACTAGAGTAAGGGCATTACCAATTGATTTACAGGATCAAGGTGAATACTACTCTTGGTCCTCCAACAAGCTTGTTGTAAAAATATACAAGTTACCCTTTGCCATTGTTATAGAGGATTTGAATGGACAGATACTACATCAGGATATTGCCAATAAGAGCTATGTCCAGGATGAGTTAGGTCGAAAATATCATTATTCCTCTATGCAGGATGATGATTATTATTATGGATTTGGTGAAAAGAGCGGACAACTGAATAAGAAGAACCGTAGACTTCGTATGCATAATGTAGATACGATTGGCTATAATTCTGAAAGCACTGATCCGCTTTATAAACATATCCCCTTCTACATTAAATTTAATAGTGCGCAACGTACAGCATCAGGAATGTTCTATCATAACACCTATGATTCTACTTTTGATGTTGGCTCCGAACGAAGTGGATATTGGCCAAAATACTCCTTTTACTCCTCAGACGGTGGAGAATTAGATTATTTCTTTATTAATGGTCCAACTATTAAAGAGGTTGTGAAGCGGTACACTGATCTAACAGGGAAAAGTATATTAACACCTAAATATTCATTAGGATATTTAGGATCAACGATGTTCTATACCGAGCTGGAAACACGCTCGGATGAAGCTATTATCGGCTTCCTAGAAAAGTGTAAAGCGGAAGGAATTCCATGTGACGGCTTCTTTATGTCCTCGGGGTACACTACCGGTGAAGACGGGAAGCGATACGTATTTAATTGGAATCATAATCGTTTCCCAGATCCAGCAGCGTTTGTGCAAGCAACAGAGCAGCATGGAGCTACGCTTTCGCCTAATATTAAGCCTGGGATGCTATTGACTCATCCTCTGTACAAAGAGTTTGCAGAAAAAGAATTGTATGTTAAGGACGAAAATAATGATCAGCCTGTCGTAGATCGCTATTGGGGCGGACCAGCTTCGTTTGTTGATTTTACCAATCCAAAGGCTAGAGAGCATTGGAAAAAGTATGTAAAACAACAGTTACTTGATAACGGTGTAACGGCAATTTGGAATGATAACAATGAATATGAAATTCAGCAATCCGACGCTCATTGTCACTATGAGGGACTAGGTCAGCCTATATCCGCATTATCATCTGTTATGCCCAATATGATGGCATTGACTGCTGTGGAGGCTATTCAAGAACACGATGACAATATCCGGCCATATGTTGTAAATCGTGCTGGATATGCAGGTATTCAGCGCTATGCTCAAACTTGGGCAGGCGACAATTCTACAAGCTGGAACAGTCTCAAATATAATATTCCATTGATTCTAGGTCTTGGTCTCTCCGGTGTCGCCAATCAAGGCTGCGATATCGGTGGCTTCTACGGGCCAGCACCTGAACCAGAATTATTTGTCAGATGGGTACAAAACGGGATTTTCCAGCCTAGATTCTCTATCCATTCGTCCAATACAGATAATACAGTGACTGAACCTTGGATGTATCCAAGCTATACGACATATATTAGAGATGCGATATCTCTTCGGTATGAATTGCTGCCCTACTTCTATTCCTTGCTCTATGAATCTTCTACATTAGGATCACCAATGATGCGTCCTCTTGTATACGAATTTGAAAATGATCCGCAAGTATGGGATGAAAGCTTTGAATTTATGCTAGGATCTTCTATATTAGTAGCCAATGTTGTTGAGCCAGGTGTAACGACACATCGTATATACTTACCATCTGGTTCTGATTGGATAGAATGGAAATCCAAGAAAAGATATGCTGGTGGAG
>DXHF01000513.1 GCA_019113605.1 Candidatus Paenibacillus intestinavium | reverse complement strand
AAACGAGCCGAGGTATCTAACCTAATTATTTTGTTTTTTATACTGTCCACTTGACAGGGAGCACTTCATGGTGAAGTTGTAGATTGCTTTTTTGTGCTATGAATAAGCATACCGAGCTAGTTAGAGTATAGCTATGGTGGAACATTGACGATGTATAATATTAGATTTATACTAAATCTAATATTATACAAAGGCGGTTAGGTCATGGTACAGAAAATTAACTTAACAGTGCAACGTAGAGCAATTTTGGAAGTAGTAAAAGAGGCTGATGATCATCCAACAGCAGCAGATATTATACAGCGATTGCGTGAGAAGGGATTTAGCTTTGCATATGGTACGGTTTATAACTCTTTACGCTATTTAGCTGATGTTGAACTAATAAGGGAATTAAAACTAGGCGAAGCGGTTAGTCGATATGATGCAAGGACGGAGGAGCATCAACATATCGTTTGTACTGTATGCGGTAAAGTGGAGGAAGTTCTAGTAGATATTCCAACAGAATGGTTAGCCCAAATAGCTGAGCAGACAAAGTATAGTATCAATCAACCCCATATCGTTATGGAAGGGATGTGCGAACAATGCACGACCAAATAATAGAGTCAACCGAGGATCAGCTATTATGTACGCTAACGAAACGAGTTATGATTATTAGCCCGTTACCAGAACGAGTCAAGCAATTATTTGTTTCGCTATCGATGGCATGCTTTGATGTATTTTCATTGCATGAATTCAATGAAGATGTACTATCGTCCTTGAAGCCGGAATTGGTTATTTATGATGCGTTGCCGACGGTGGCTACAGCTTCGTATACCGATGTACTGGAGAAAGGCCATACTTTACTCGGCAATGTTTCTAGTTATCATATTTCATTAGTTATTTTGATGGATGAGCAAACCTATGAGCGCAAAGAGCAATTAGAATTAGCTGGAGCAGAAATTATGATCTGGCCTTCATCAGTAGAGCAAGCGTTAGAGCGGATTCAACGTTTGCTTGAGAACCAATCACAATTCGTGCAGTTCAATGATCACTTGCTATTTAAAAATTTGAAAGTGAATACGCGGAAAATGACCGTAACGAAGGACAATGAACGGGTAGAGTTGACCAAAACGGAGTATGATCTATTGTTACATTTCTTAGCTTCAGATGGAGCTGTTCAGACAAGAGAACTATTGCTTGATGTTATATGGGGTCTGCAGTTCTACGCTAGCAGTAATGTTGTCGATGTTCATATCAAAAGCTTGCGAAAGAAACTTGGGGATAGTGCTGTAGATCCAAAGTATATCGCAACCGTTCGGGGCGTTGGTTATCGTCTGGCCGATGTATAATTTCTTCATCAAAAATTCATGACATAAGTTCAACACTTCTGTATCATATAGGTATCAGGACTTAGATCAAGTCTAAATACTAAATAAGAGGTGTATGAACGAATGAATATATTAACGACGAATCAAGGTGCACCAGTTACAGATAACCAAACCTCACGAACAGCTGGACAACGTGGACCAGTTTTAATGGAAGACTATAATCTTATTGAAAAGCTAGCACACTTTGATCGTGAGCGTATTCCGGAGCGAGTTGTACATGCGCGTGGTGCAGGTGCGCATGGCGTATTCATCACAGCAAAAAACATGAGCGAATTTACAAAAGCACAATTTTTACAAACGGAAGGTCAAGAGACACCGGTGTTTGTTCGCTTCTCAACGGTCATTCATGGCCAAGGCTCTCCCGAAACTGCGCGCGATCCTCGCGGCTTCTCGACGAAGTTCTATACAGAAGAAGGCAACTATGATCTTGTAGGTAATCATCTTCCAGTATTCTTTATTCGCGATGCGATTAAATTCCCAGATATGGTTCATTCACTTAAGCCAGATCCAATTACGAATATTCAACACCCATCACGCTATTGGGATTTTATGACGCTAACTCCTGAATCTACGCATATGATGACTTGGTTACTATCTGATCATGGGACACCTGCTAGCTATCGCGAAATGGATGGCTTTAGTGTTCATGCGTTCAAGTGGATCAATGCGGAAGGTAAAATCACATATATTAAATACAAATGGTTATCTAAGCAAGGTACTCGTAACTTTACAGCTGCTGAATCAGCAGAGCAGCAAGGTAAAGATTTCAACCATGCTACTCGTGACCTGTTCGATAATATTGATAATGGCAACTTCCCAGGCTGGGAATTACAAGTCCAATTAATGCCTTATGAGCATATTGATCGTTATAGCTTCGATCCACTAGACGCGACGAAAGTATGGCCTGAAGATATGTATCCATTCCAAACGATCGGTACGATGACGCTTAATCGTAATCCGGTTAACTATTTTGCAGAAGTAGAACAGGTTGCATTTTCTCCAAGTGTTCTAGTTCCTGGTATTGAGCCATCGGAGGATAAATTGTTACAAGGGCGTCTATTCTCGTATCCAGATGCACAGCGTTACCGTCTTGGTGCGAATTACACTCACATTCCAGTGAATTGTCCTTATGCTACCGTTCGCAATCAGCAGCGTGATGGTGCAATGACGATGGTGGCTAATCCTTCACCATATAATTATGAGCCTAATAGTGGCCCTAATGAGCCGAAGGAAGCTCCAGAACAGTTCCAAGAGTCTTACTCACCAATTCATGGCTACGCTGGTCGTCAGAAAATTGACAAGCATGATAATTTCACGCAGGCTGGTGAAACGTATCGTTCTTGGACGGCAGAGGAGCAAGCGAATCTACTTGCTAACTTAATCAATGATCTATCTCAAGTGAATAAAGACATTCAACTACGCGCAGTATGTAATTTCTATCGTGGCGATGCAGCACTTGGGCAGAAATTAGCTGAAGGCTTAAATGTAGACATTTCTAGTTTTATCCCGCAGCATTCTTAATGCTAAATTGCATTTGATGTTCTATCAAAAGTTTGCCGCATCATAATAAGGCGCCCCTCCTAGCAGTCTAGGAGGGGCGCCTTTACTAATAACTTTTGGGGAATAACATAATCAGTCTTGATCTTTCATCTATATAACTTTTTATTTAAGTGGATTGAATAATTCACGAAGATAATCCCGACGTCCATGTAAAATACGGTGGATAATGATAGTATTCTCCAATATCCTATAAAAGATCAAATAAGGTTCCACAACAATAAATCGATATCCGCGCTGAATAAGGGTATATTCCTCATCTGACAATACCGAACCCTTATGTTGAAATTCTGCAAGTCCTGCGATTTGGCGATCTAATCTTTCTAGCATGGTTTCCGCAGCAGTAACACTATCCTGCGATATGTACGAGAAAATCTCATCCATATCATCAACGGCTACAGGGGTATATTTGATCTTATTCTTTTGCGGCGTCATTGATCTTCCTCCGCATGTTTGCTATCACTTGATCATGTTCGATTAACTGAGCTCCTTCGGCAACCTGCTTTTCGGCAACCAGTAGCTTGGATTGTAATTTCGTACGTGCTTCCATCCGTCGATACGCTTCATGACTCATGACAACCAGATCTGCTTCCCCATTACGTGTAATAACCACCGGCTCATCAAGCTCATGGCAGAATTTCGAAAACCCATTATAATCCTGTCTAATTGTAGTGGATGGCTTAATATGCATTATAAAAACTCCATTCGCATGACATTATTCTGATTATATTATATCATTAAACTATCATGTATTACTACTCTTTACTATGCCCTATTTGCGACAAAACTCTACGCTCTTGTTCCATTTAGCTTTTATTTTCACGGATACTTTCATACTGAGACGAGATCATCCAAACTTTGAATAATATACGAATGAGTGGCAATATTTGGTATAGTAAGAAGCTAAGAAAACTAACCCAGATAATTGACATAGCGTGAATACTTACGCTGAAAAAGGAATAGATGAACGCAATGACAAGGGATACTACGATGAAAGGAAGGAGATTGACTAATGTTTTACGTAATACAGTAGCTATGCTCATCTCCCACGCAGCACCAAGCTGAAGAACATAGAAGAGCAGTTGCACGATAAGGGCCCAAACGATATAAGTGAATAATGTCCAATCGAATATTTTGAATAAAGCAACAATCGATTGATTTGCAAAAATTGAGTTGATGACGGGCTTTACAATCCAGACTAGCGGCACAAATACAAGAATGTTTTTGCACCAGTACAATAGCGTCACCTTTTTCCACTTCGCTGCAATTCCTTTGCGGAAGTAAGTCCCCTTGCCAGCTTCTGAATGATGATGGATCGAGTAGAATAGCCCAGCTTGCAGTAATGGCGTGATGATCATTCTAATTAGTAGTAGTATAAGGAATGTATAGAGATAGGGCATCCATATATCTGTTTTCATTATTTGAAATTGATGTTCAATCCAGAATAAAGCGACGGTATCTGCACTCCCCGTAAGCTCAGGATATCGCCTAAGTAGAGGGGCGATAATATTATCAGTTGTTTTGTAAAGTAGAAAGCCCCAGATCGCTTGATAAATGAACAAAGCGATTACGATTTTCGTATGTCCTTTGGCGATATGCCAGCCTTGTCGTAAAAAATATCTCATAGTAAGTTCCCTCCTCTACCAGCTAAATAATCGTAGTACATAATCAATTATCGATACCGATACAATATTAACTCGTTTCAACTCGTTATTCGGCAATTCCACCCGCATAAAGTTATTATTCAGATGGTAATCAAGCTTATTGTTTTGCTTTGGATCGATTTTGATCCAGCTAATCGGCACCTCAGAGCGTTCCACAAAATGTAGCTTCGCTTCATCACTTAGATCCCATTGCTTTCTAACGGTCGAACCATCCTCGAATACAAGATCGATGGGGATGCTACGCGCGATCCCACTATTTTGATCCAATAGTATCGTATACTCATAGATTGTTTTATCTTGTTCTTGGAACTTTCGACTTTCAATATTTTGGATAGCTAGATCGGCATTCTCGTTGCCATATACAAATTTATCGAAATAAACTTGCCACGACTGCTTCGTAATATTCTCAACAATACGTTGGAAGTGTTGAGTTGTTGGATGCTTGAACTTATAGGTCTGGAAATAAGATCGCATAATTTTGCTCATCGTATCTCGCCCAACAATATCTTCAATATCGAGTAAGACAAGTTTGCCGCGTAAGTATACATTTTCGGCGTAATGATTGTGATCATTATAGAGCCATGCATCGAATTGGAGTGGCGCAGGGTCCGTCATAAAGCTTGCTTCGAGACGATGATTGCTTGTTACACCATATGCATCCTCAATAATTTTCTCTTCAGAATAGGAGGTGAATGCTTCATCTAACCAAGCTTCTTCAAATTCATTGTTGGCAACCATGCCGTACCAATATTGATGGCTAATTTCGTGAATAACTGCTCGTTCAAGCTCATACTTAGGGCTTGCTGAATCAGCTGCCAAAGTCGTAACGAATGTCGGGTATTCCATTCCCCCTGCGCCACTCGCACCTGCCGGCGGTACAACGATAGACAGCGTGCTATAAGGGTAGGCACCGTAATTTTTACCGAGATAGGCTAGCGCGGACTTCGCTGCATGGATATAACGTTCAGCCAATTGTTCATGAGCAGGGTCTAGATAAAGCTTAATCTTCACACCAGGTATGCCTTCATGAGAGAATGAGGACTCATGTGTAATAAAATTAGGCGATAATGCAAATGCAAAATCATGTACATCTTCAGCATAAAATTGTACCATTTTTCGACCTTGTCCAATATTTGCGACTTTTGTTTGCACACCTGTACCTGCAACGACATAGTTTTCAGGTGCATACACTTTAACACTGTAAACGGCAAAGTCACTGTAAAATTCGGAATTTCCATGATACTGATGAATATTCCAGCCTTCTTTGGTTATGTTTCGCGTACCTACCGTTTCGTAAGCAGCAATTTTCGGAAACCATTGACCAGCCATAACAAAATCCTCAAAATAACCCATTCGTGCAAACACTTGAGGTAGTGTGACTTCAAATTTGGCACGGAGCGTAACAGACTCTCCTGGTGCTACTGGCTCGATCAGGCGGAATGTCGCAACCGTATAATCATCGTTGTTCTGATCATCCGGGGAAATGAACTTCACTCGGGGCAGCATATTTTCACCTTCAAGTGTTTCAAGATTAAGCAAGCGAATTGAGCCTTCGCTCTTGTTGGAAGCTTTATCTCCTCTAAGCTGTCCACCCGACTCTTTCATAAATGTGCTGTCTGCTGATTTGAATGCATTAGCATATAGATGAACATACATTTCAGTGACGTTCTCTTTGCCTGGATTGGTCCAAGTAATTAACTCCTCACCATCTAATATATGTTCTTCCTCACGTAGACTAACTTGAATGTTATATTCGACGACGCGCTCACTTAGCTTCACTGCGGGCATACTTGGCTGGATCTCTTCATAATTAAGGGTGTCCTGTGAGGGCTTGACCTCATTAAGAGATGGTTGAAGCATTGTAGACTGAATAGGCAGGTTTGGTTCAAGTGCATACGTATATCCTGATTGCCATGCATGTTGAAATTGATTAGGCAAAGTAGCAATTAAGAATACAATAAAGAGTAAACTTACAACAATTAATTTCCACGATTTTGAAGACATCTATCGATTCCCTCCCGTTGACAAGCATCTACAGCATGTATATGTTGGCTTTTCCAATAATATTAGCTAAAATAGAATTAATGTATGGGAAGGTGTGATAAAAGTGGCAGATGAATTGAATCCATCCACACAACCAGAGAAAAAAGAGAAGAAACAATTGACTCTGAACGTTGTGAGTAATAA
>DXHF01000512.1 GCA_019113605.1 Candidatus Paenibacillus intestinavium | reverse complement strand
TATTCGACGTCGCATCTGAAGCGGACTTGGAAAGTATAGCATAAGCTTCCGAGGTATGTTTCTTGCAGAAACATTGTAGGATCGCATGTACCAAGAACGTACATTTGCGCTTCCGCCTTTCTCAAGTAACGCTTCACCTGCTCGGCTTGCGAAAGCCCACTTTTTAACCTTGATTTTAATAATGAAACGGAGCATTAACAATCATCGAAATGATTGTTAATGCTCCGTTTACTAGTTAGCGACTATTCTAATGTAATGCTTGTTAACCAATTTTGTGTAATACCTAATTCCTTAGATGTTTTTTTCACATATTCGAAGGTAACAGGTTTATCACTTGGGTAATCACTAATAATGTATTGTAGGTCCTCTTCGACTTGAAGAGAGATATAAGTACTATCTACCTCAATTTCGATAGTGTGGTTATCTGCAGCACCAATATAAATACCTTTGGCACTAATGATATCACTTTCGGTAAAGTCATCTGTAGCAGTTTGTCCATCATTTGACCCAGAGTTATTATTATCATTTGGCTTATCTGTATCATTATCTTCATTAGAATTATTATCGCCAGATATAGAACCAGGATCTAATTCACCTGTTTCGTCAGGTAGAGTAGTAGATGGGATGGAACCTACATCTGTTTGTTCCTCTTGTGTGTTATTTGAAGGAACGATGTTGTTATTTTGATCACTACAAGCAGTAAGCATAATCGCTAATAGAATAGCGCTTGTAGTTGTGGCTGTTTTCTTTGCTTTGTTTTTCCATTTCATAGTCTGAAGCCACCTCCTATAAGATAATACGCAATTACCCGTTAATAAGTTGCACTTATTATTTATTGAACAAATGCTGATACGGCGAATAATCGATATTTTTCTTCTTCAGGAAAGCCATCAAGCTATTATAATCTCGCTTGGGTGTTGCTATTATATATCCTTCAATGCAATGTCCTCGTGTCACTGTCTCAGCTCCGCTTTCTATCGCTACTTGTCCGATACTTGCTGCGATAGAATGAGATGCTATATCACGGAACGGCGTAGGAACGGGTGATACAAGCTCAGCGAGAAACAGCTTTGAATCATCTGTCCACATTGGGCGACTTCGGTCAACCCAATAGTTTTGCCAATCAAGTTTAGATTTCCCGTCACCTTTAGGCATGATTTTAAGAAATTTACGGAACATAAAAAATCCACCTACCGACATAGCGGCAACCATAACTACTGCCCAAAAAACAATGAAGTACATAAACCAATCATTCATCTGTAAAATCACCTCAAATTAAGTTGCAAGCTCAAGTGAACCATTTGAGCCTTCTATAAATTATAGCCTATAATTGAAAGGTTTTCGAGCGGTATTATAGCAACAATTCTTATTGTTTTAATGAAAATGTTGAAATATAGTCTAGAAGTAAGGAGCTTTACGGTTTTTCCCTTGCGAAATCGGCTATAATTGAACTACAATAAACTGTGATTAATCTCGAGAAGGAGAGAAAAATATTATGTTGAAAATAGGTTCCCATGTTTCATTCTCAGATAAGGGATTATTAACTGCAACAAAGGAAGCAAATTCATATGATTCAAGCACATTTATGATTTACACGGGTGCACCGCAAAATACGCGACGCAAGCCGATTGAATCTTTATACATTGAAGAAGGCAGAGAATTAATGGGGCAGTCCGGTATTAGCGAAATTGTTGTACATGCTCCCTATATCGTTAATTTGGGCTCTTACAAAGAAGATACATTTGAATTAGGTGTGAATTTCCTCCAAGAAGAAATACGCCGTACTCATCATATCGGAGTACAAAACATTGTATTGCATCCAGGTGCATACACGGATAAAGATGCTGCATTTGGCATTAACCGCATTGCGGAAGGATTGAATCAAGTGTTATCGGGAACTTCCGAGACGAATGTCAATATTGCGCTTGAGACGATGGCAGGTAAAGGAACGGAAATTGGACGTACGTTTGAAGAAATAGCAGCGATTATTGAAAAAGTAGAAATGAACAATCGGTTAACAGTATGTCTTGATACTTGCCATATTCACGATGCAGGCTATGATATAGTGAATGATCTAGATGGTGTATTGCAGCAGTTTGACAACATTGTCGGACTTAATCGTATTGCCGTTGTTCATATTAATGATAGTAAAAATAATATCGGAGCTCATAAGGATCGACATGCAACTTTAGGCTCGGGCTATGTTGGCTTCCAGACGATTCATAATATTGTCCATCATGAAGCATTGGCTGGTAGACCATTTATACTTGAGACACCTTGGATTGGAAAAGATGCGAAGAAAACTGCACCGATGTATGAAGTTGAAATTGCATTGCTGCGTGGTAATGTGAAGGAGCGTTTTGGAACTTCATTTGTTGAAGATGTCGAGAAGCTAACTCAATTTTTTGCAAAGCAGGACATTAATCCACAGCAGTTGGTTATGCAAACATGGGAGCTATTGAAATCCGATGCAAAAGCGAAAAAAGCTGATCCGCGCGAACCGCAGGAGCGTCTGTACGATTTAGTTATGGAAGGCAACATCTTGTCTGCCGAGCTTTCCGAAGCAGAAGTGAATCAGCGTCTAACAGCAGTGTTATCAGGTCAGAATTTGACTTAAATTAAAATAAAGTCTGATTTTGAACTACCACTTAAAATAAAAGTTCAAAAAGCGGGCTTTCAGAATCGAGAAGATGACCCACAGCGAAAACGAGTAGCACAGCGTACGGATTGTGTACGTGAGCACACGCAGGCTTTCGATGGGGAGCATATTCGATGTCGAATACGCATCGCCAGCATACTCATCGTTATCAAAGTCCGCTTTTTGAACTACCCTAATATGGAAGTTGAAAAGGAAGGTAATCATGACACAAGTACTGAACACCAGTAATCGCAACTTTGAGAATCGCGCAAGAATGCTCATCGCTTGTCCAGATCGCCCCGGAATCGTAGCAACGGTATCGCAGTTTCTACATGAGCATGGTGCAAACATCGTACAATCGGATCAATTTACAATGAACCCTGAAGGTGGCATGTTCTTTATTCGCTTTGAGTTTGATCTCAACAATCTTGAACAAGAGTTGCCTATTATAGTAGAAGATTTTAATCGTGTGGCAGATCGCTTTGAGATGAAGTGGAGTACGTTCCGTGCTAGTCGTAAAAAGCGCCTTGCCATTTTCGTATCTAAGGAAGATCATTGTCTAATGGAAATTTTATGGCAATGGAAATCTGGTGATCTGGACGCCGATATTTCTATGGTCGTTAGTAATCATCTTGATATGAAAGAACAAGTAGAATCGTTTGGAATTCCATACTATCATGTTCCAGTTACACCAGATACAAAAGCTGAAGTAGAACGCAAACATATTGAGTTAGTTTCGGGTCAAGCAGATCTAATCGTACTTGCTCGTTATATGCAAATTATTCCATCTAAATTTATCGAAGAATTTCCAAATCGCATTATTAATATCCATCATTCCTTCTTACCTGCATTTATTGGCGGTAGTCCGTATGCTCAGGCGTACAAGCGTGGCGTGAAAATCATTGGTGCGACTGCACATTATGTAACGGAAGAACTTGATGGTGGTCCAATCATTGAACAGGATGTTCAACGTGTCACACACCGTGATACGGTTGACCATCTAAAACGGATCGGTCGCACGATTGAGAAGGTAGTACTAGCACGAGCAATCAAATGGCATTTGGAAGATCGTGTACTCGTTCATCATAACAAGACGGTTGTATTTAATTAGTATTGAATGTTACAATATGCAAAGAAATTAACGATATTGTCCCACGAAAAACCAACAAATGAAGCTAATGCTTTCGAACTAACTTTTTGTCAGACGAAAAGTTAATCACGGGGGCCTACAAAAAAGTTTTAGGAGGATATTGAAATGACTATTTCACAAAAATCTATCGAGCAGCTATCCATTGATACTGTTCGCACACTAGCAATCGATGCAATCGAAAAAGCAAAATCTGGACATCCAGGGATGCCAATGGGTGCTGCACCAATGGGGTATCAATTGTTTGCAAAAACAATGAACCATAATCCATCCAATCCAACGTGGATAAACCGTGATCGTTTTGTACTTTCAGCAGGTCATGGTTCAATGCTTTTATATAGCTTGTTACATCTGTCTGGTTATGATCTTCCACTGGAAGAACTGAAACAATTCCGTCAATGGGGATCGCTAACTCCAGGGCATCCTGAGTTTGGTCATACTGCCGGTGTTGACGCAACGACAGGTCCACTTGGACAAGGTATCGCAATGGCTGTTGGTATGGCTATGGCTGAAGCTCAGCTCGGTGCGACTTACAACAAAGAAAACTTCAAAGTGGTAGATCACTTCACATATGGAATCTGTGGCGATGGCGACTTGATGGAAGGTATTTCCCATGAAGCGGCTTCTCTAGCAGGTCACTTACAACTTGGTAAATTAGTTGTACTTTACGATTCAAATGACATTACACTTGATGGTGTTCTCGGTCTTTCTTATTCTGAAACAGTCCAAAGTCGCTTTGAAGGCTATGGCTGGCAAGTGCTTCGCGTTGAAGATGGTAACGATCTAGCTGCTATTGAGCAAGCGATTGCTGCAGCTCAAGGGGATACTACTAAGCCAACGCTGATCGAAGTGAAAACAGTCATTGGCTACGGTTCTCCTAATAAAGCAGGAAAAGGTGGAAGTGGCGGTACTCATGGTTCTCCACTTGGTGCTGACGAAGCCAAACTTACTAAAGAATATTATGGCTGGGAAGTTGAAGAAGCGTTCTATATTCCAACAGAAGTTACTACTCACTTTGCAGAAGTAAAAGCTGCTGGTGAAAAAGCTAACGCAGCATGGAATGAAATGTTTGCAGCTTACAAAGCAGCAAATCCTGAATTGGCTCAACAATTTGAAACAGCTATTTCTGGCGCACTTCCAGAAGGTTGGGATGCTGATCTTCCGGCATACAAAGTTGAAGATGCTGCAGTGTCAACTCGTATTGCATCGGGAAAAGCAATTAATGGTCTTGCGAAAAATGTACCTAACCTAGTTGGTGGTTCTGCTGACCTTGAAAGCTCTACGATGACTCATATTAATGACGAAGCTCAATATGGAGCATCTGATTACTCTGGCCGCAACATCTATTTCGGTGTTCGTGAATTCGGTATGGCTGCTGCAATGAATGGTATTGCACTTCATTCTGGGCTTAAAGTATATGGTGGTACATTCTTCGTATTCACTGATTACCTACGTCCTGCAGTACGTCTATCAGCTCTAATGAAACTACCAGTTACATTTGTACTTACGCATGATTCGATCGCAGTTGGTGAAGATGGGCCTACACATGAACCAATCGAGCAGCTTGCTTCTATTCGTATCATTCCTGGTCTAACGGTGCTTCGTCCAGCTGATGCAAACGAAACATCTGCTGCATGGGCTTATGCTGTTGAGAACACATCTGCTCCAGTAGCTCTAGTTCTTACTCGTCAAAACTTACCGATTCTTCCTGGTACAGTTGAAGGCGTTCGTGAAAACGTGAAAAAAGGTGCTTATGTTGTATCTGATGCAGCTAACGGAACTCCAGTTGCGCAAATTATTGCAACAGGTTCTGAAGTGCAGCTTGCAGTTGCAGCACAAAAAGCGCTAGCTGAAGAAGGTATTCAAGTTCGTGTTATTTCTATGCCGAGCTGGGATCTATTCGAAAAACAATCTAAAGAATACAAAGATTCTGTTATTCTACCAGAGGTTAAAGCTCGTCTTGCAGTTGAGATGGCGCATCCAATGGGCTGGCATAAATATGTAGGCGATCAAGGTGATATTCTTGCTATCGATACATTCGGTGCTTCTGCTCCTGGCGACCGTGTTATTAAAGAGTATGGGTTTACTGTGGAAAATGTAGTAAGCAAAGTTAAAGCATTGCTATAAGGAAGTTCAAAAAATAGACTTTGATAACGAAGTGATGCAGGAAGCTTACTCGACATCGAATATGAAGTGAACTTGGAAAGTATAGCATAAGCTTTCGATGTATGTTTCTTGCAGAAACATTGTAGGTTCGCGTGTACCAATAACGTACACTTGCGCTTCCGCCTTTCTCAAGTAGCACTCCATCTTCTCGATTCTGAAAGCCCACTTTTTGAACTTTTATTGGAAGAGGAAGTTCAAAATCAAAACAGTCACTCAAATAGATTCATACAGCAAAGGGGAAATTTTCAATGTCGCAATTCGACAATGTCTCAATAGTGAAAAAAGCAAATGTTTATTTTGAAGGTAAAGTTACAAGTCGCGCGGTACTATTTCCAGACGGGACCAAAAAAACATTAGGTATTATGCTTCCAGGTGAATACGAATTTGGAACAGATACTATTGAGATTATGGAAATTTTGGCTGGTGATTTGAAAGTTCAGCTTCCAGGTCAAACACAGTGGATTCACATTCAAGGCGAAGGCGAATTCAAAGTTGGGGCTAACGAGAAATTTAAGTTGCAAGTTACTGAAGTAACAGATTATTGCTGTTCATATTTGTAATAGATTAACAGTTAGTGAAGCAAGGGGCTGTCCCGAAGTCTGAGAGATTAATGACTTTGGGATTAGCCTCTTCTTTATATGTATATACCGCTACAAGGATAAGCTGTTTTGCTTAATATCGTATTATTGTTATAAAACGGTCAAGAATGAGGTGGTATGAGAGGCTTATTATAAGCTAAAGTATAGATAAGAATAAGATTTGGAGGTTTCAATCGGATGAAGGATAAAAATTACACACCACTCGTATTAAGTTTGACAGTTGTAATTGTGGCGCTTGTTGCCGTACTATTTTTCTTACCAGCCTATGATGGTGAGCTTGGATTTGATGTAACGATTTTACCTATGTTAAATGCGATTTTTAACAGCTTTACATTTCTAGCATTAATTGT
>DXHF01000511.1 GCA_019113605.1 Candidatus Paenibacillus intestinavium | reverse complement strand
GATTATTACAATGTCATGATGGACCTTTAATACACAGACCTATCCTACTCCAAGGATGAAAAAGCAATCCCGCCTCCGGGAACGCTTTTTGGCAGGTCTAGTCACGAGCTTCGCCGCATCCATTATAAATTTTCGTAGTCTACCACATAAAATTTCCATAGTCTACTACGACAATCCTTCCTTCGTACATGGCTGAATTGGCACGTTTCAAATCATAAGGCAGAATTCCTGCTTTCCTAAACTTCTTACTAAGCAGCTTCAGCTTATGTTGTTTGCCTGTACCAGAGACTTTCATTTTTCTCATCATGATCCAGCCATGTCCGAATCCGACAACCGGACAGAGATGTTGTTTTATATGCTTAGAACACGAAGTATACAGCCTATATTCCAATTCATTACACCTCAACCCGCTTGATGAGATCGCTACCTTAAGAACATATCCGTTACCCAGGTCGTACACGAGGCGATAGAAGCCATGTCCCAAGCTACGGTATGGCAGGCGCAGTTCAGCTCTTGCTATCATTGCTCTACGTTCAGACGTCTGCCGGTCATATTGTCCCAGCCAGTTATATCGTTCCAGCTTAGCTATCCAACGACTGATCGATCTTCGATCATCGCCGGAGACACTTTTAACCATAAGCACCCACTTTCCCTTCTAACGTTACTTCAGGTCACGCCGATATGGCTGGAAATAAGTGATCATAAGACCTGTACATGTATAACCAGAATAGTAGTAAAGTAGAAAAAGTTATAGAAGCATCTGGAACAGGGGGAAAAGGTGCTGCTTAATACAGTTATACTAACTCATTGCGACGGCTACTTTTACCTAAAACACTTTTGGTTTTATACTATGTGTATTCACTATTAACTGTGTGGGTATATATTCACCTAAATTCGCGAACTAAGCATAATATTCTTCAAGAGGCTACCACAGAAATGATCGTCGGCCACGTTAAACTAATGAGCAGGATAGTTATAATTAGTACAATAAAGTTCCTCATAATTGGCTCTTTGAATAAATCGAATTACAACTGCAGCATTTTGATCTCTTCTATTAGTTGATCTTCACCCTGACACGGAATTTTTGTATGGTTCTCTAGAACTTTATTCAGGAGTGTTTTATAGGCTATATCAAAAGCCTCTTCACTATCGACTTTTAAATCGGGTATAACGCCACTCCCTTCCCAATTATCTTTTGTAATCGGATTAATCGCACGTCCATTTGGAATAAATGCTTGAAAATGATCGTTAATTCGATGGATGCCTCCTGGATTTGCTCCCCCTTTAGTTATTTCTCCGATAATTTGTGCTCTATCAAGGGCTTGTAAACTATAGGCGAACTCCTCAGCCGCCGAGCAGGTTATGTTACTAGTCAATATGCAAATAGGCTTGTCTCCACCAAATCGTTTTCCAGGGACGAAAGGTAAACTCCAAAATGATTGTGTGACATTATAAGAGCGCCAATAAAGATCGTTCAAATGCACGGGTGAAGAATTATCCAACAGATAACTTGAGATGAATGCGACCATAAAAGAGGTTCCACCTGAATTATTTCTAAGATCTACTATTAATCCACTTGTATCTCCCACAAAACTCATAGCGTTTGCTGCTGTTTCACCTGCAAGCTCAGGAGGTGCAAATTCGTTTAGTACTAGATATCCGATATTTCCTGGTAATCTCTCTACCTTCTCAAAGCCGTAGTTATTTAGTTTTAGTCGCAGTTCTGTGTACTCACTGCTCCCATATTCATTGGACTTTGAGGGTAATACGTCTTCACTAAAGTATAATTTTAAATGGAGGTCATTGCTTAATTTCAACAATTGATTTGTTATAACTTCGGATAGGGCATGTCCATTAGCGGCTTTTCTATATTTACCTTCAGCAAGCTTTTCGAAAAGCTCATCTCGAATTTTTACTGCTATCTCTGGAAAAACATAAAATTCCTCCAACAGGTTTGCTAGAGATTCAATCGTGTCTTTTATTAAATCATTACTCAGTTCGGAATGGGCCAATTAGAACATCCTCTCTACACATCGAGTTTCAATATCAGTTAAAGAATAAATGTAAATGTAAAATTTGTCCATTCATTCATTGAACTAACGGACAACGATAGCTTAATAAATCGGCCCCGCGTAGGGCGGTTTTCTTTAGGTAGAAAATCAACAATAAGTTTTAACATAGTCAAACTTAAAACGGTGTCACATTGTATGGATAGTAGACAATGTGACACCGTTTCGCTATTTCTTATTCATCGCACTATGTTTGTTGCCGTACAAAATATAGATAATCAATCCGATTAAGAACCAAATTCCACAAGCAATCCATGTATGAACAGATAACTGGAAAATAAGGAAGACACTTAATAATAGTGAGCATATCGGTATTATTGGAAATAGTGGAACTTTGAAACCACCGGTAGGAATGCTTTTATCGCGACGTAAGTAAATAACTCCGACCGAAACGACAATAAATGCTACTAAAGTTCCGGTACTTACTAATTCAGCAAGTTCAGATAATGGAATGAAGCCAGCACACAATGCAATTAGTATTGAAAAGACCCAAGTGTTTTTGACGGGTGTATTATATTTATGGCTAAGCTCATACATACTTTTTGGCAATAATCCATCTCGACCTAATGCATACAGCACTCTTGTACCGCCGTACAGCATAACGAGGATGACGGTCATCATGCCGACAACAGCACCAAGTGAAATAATACCAGCGACCCAATCTTGATTGACGATCTGCAGCGCGAAACTAACCGGATTAGTGACATTTAGATTTGTATAAGGAACAAGTCCAGTTAATACGAGTGAAACTGTTACGTAAAGTAGTGAGCAAATTAGTAATGAACCAATAATGCCGATCGGCATATTGCGACGCGGATTGATGACTTCCTCAGCTGCCGAGGAGACAGCATCAAAGCCAAGATAAGCAAAGATGACGAGAGAAGTACCACTTAATACTCCGCTGATACCGAATGGCATAAATGGTTGCCAATTGGCAGGCTCGACATAGAAAATACCGACGGCAATAAATAGAATAATTACTCCTACTTTTACAAACACCATAATAGTATTAATTTTTGTAGACTCTCTTATGCCAATTGTTAATAATGCGGCAATAGCTAATACGATAACGACCGCTGGCACATTAATATATGTTCCGTTCGCAGGATCAAATGGACCAGACATAGCTTGTGGAATGGCAAGATTAAATCCTGCAAGCAATGAATTAAGATAAGCTGACCAGCCAGTAGCGACTGAAGCGACAGCGAGCCCGTATTCTAGCAATAGCGCCCATCCAACTAGCCAAGCAATGACTTCGCCAAATACAACGTAGCCGTATGTATATGCACTACCTGCGACTGGTATTGCTGATGCAAACTCCGAATAACACATACCCGCTAATGCACAAACAATAGCAGCCAAAATAAACGAATATACAATAGCGGGTCCAGCATGACTTGCAGCTACTGTACCAGGAAGAATGAAAATACCAGTTCCAATAATAGCACCAACCCCGAGCATAATTAGATCGAATGGACCTAATGTTTTCTTAAGCTGATTGTTCTTATTATTGTTAAGTAATTATCCAACAGGTTTTTTCCGGAACCATATACTTTTCATAATTAACTCCAATCTTTTAAACATATGTAGAGATTTTATACTGTAATTCGTAAAATATCAAATGGTACGATGAATTTTCGAAATAATATAGTGGAGGAAGAAATATATTATGAAAGTGAAATCAATAACTACTGTATTAAAACAAAAAAGAACGCCTCAGTTTTTCAACTAGACATCCTTTTAGTAAATCATAATATTAGTGTAAGATTGCTGGTGGAGCTACCTCTACTAGAAGTAGACATGCGTAATTTCAAGCTTACGCTCCAGTGTTAGATCGATAAATTGTAGATCTACTTGAATAAGTGGACTGAAAAATTCTGTTGGGTGAGTCATAACAATCGAGCCTGTACGATCATCATTCAATTTAATTCGTTTACCAATAAAGTTTGGAATCATATGTTTAATGAAAGTTTGTGTAATAACAGGATCTAACTCTGAAAAACTTAGACGATATAATTCTTTCAATACAAATAAAAGATCACGTTCTTTCTGATAGGCTCGTGAGGAAATCATCGCACTATAAATATCAGTTACAGCTATAATTCGCCCAATTTGTGATATTTCTTGACCGATCACGCCATGTGGATAGCCGGAGCCATTCATTCGTTCATGATGCTGCAGTGCACCTAGTGCTATTTCTTTATTAGCATGCGAGTTCATAATAATATCATAGCCGTATACGGTGTGAAGTTTAATTTCTTCAAATTCCTCGTTTGTTAATTTTTCAGGCTTGTTCAGTAGTGCATCATCTATTTTGCATTTTCCGATATCATGCAAGAATCCTGCATTTCCTGCGATTGTCGCTTCTTCTTCAGATAATCCCAGCCAATTAGCCAAGTAATAAGATAGCATGCCTACTTGCACAGAGTGTTGGTATGTATAGCTGTCTTGATTATTGAGTAGTAGCAATAAAGATACGACATCGCGTTCTAGGTGTAAATTTTGCAGTAGTGGATTAAAGGCAGCAGCAGCGGCTTCCGTATCAATTATATTTTCTGTTCTAGCAATATGAAATAGATCCTGTATATTTTGAACGACAGCATCATAGATAGGCTTAACTTGCGGAACCCATTTCGGTGATACAGTAGTTTCTAGCGTTCGTTCTAGTAGATCAAAGTCTGCAAGACTATTAGAGATAATATTACTTCTTTCCAAAACGTCTATATAGTCGATTTGGTGCTGTAATAGTTTACTGATTTCTGCAGAATAAAGAACGGCGTTTCTTGATAATATGTGAAGCCCGTAGTTATTAAATACATCATCTCGTAATACATCGCCGTCTACAACATCTGTTACATGAATTCTCATAGTCCACCTCGTTAAAGTATGTTTAAATCTACTATATATGCTACTGATGATGCATTATGTAATTGTAAGTATAATATTATCAAAATTTGTAAGCTCTTTCAATGTAACAATTTCCAATTTTTTGTGTAAATTATTATATTTGAATAAGTTGTGCAATAATTGCTTCTGCTCGTGCAATATGATCAGTACCTTGCACAATTGCACGGCCATCAGGAAAGAATACGATCGTATGCTGGTCGTCGTAAAATAATTTAAGTAGATATGGATTTCGTGTTAATTTGTAATGTAGCGTATAATACTGCTCTAGCTGATCTAGTGAATAATTAATTGCGGCAGGAAGTATTACTTGAACGGAATGTCTGCCGCATAATGAGGAACTATATATTGCAGACTCATCCTGTAGCAAATTTTCATAATGATGATGAGCACAAACAGGGCAATCGGTTCTTTTGGCATGTGCGATATTAAGCTTTAATTGATCATTATTCCAACAGTCTAGCTGGAGTAGCGATTGATGAAGAGCATCTACATTACGACTACAATATTTGATAGCTTCAGTAACTTGGATAGACGCGATCATATGGACGATTGGACTTAGAACGCCAGCAGTATCGCAAGTTTCTACAGTTCCTAATGTCGGTTTGTCTGGAAATAAGCATCGATAACAAGGTGTCTTATTCGGTCTAAATGTAGCCGTTGACCAGCTTGTACCTACGACTGCTCCGAAGATCCATGGAATTTCATGCGCAATACTAAATTCATTTATGAGATAGCGTACAGAAAAGTTATCGCTGCCATCAATGATAATATCTATATTAGCGAGATATTGCTCAACATTATTAGCAGAAAGATCAGCGATAATAGGGTCGATTTCGATCATTGAATTGATCGCTTGCAAATGTTGAGCAGCAGCAGTAGCCTTTGGCAAAAACTGTATTGCATCTTGTTCAGTATACATGATTTGTCGCTGTAAATTACTATACTCTACAAAATCTCGATCAATTAATCGTAAATAGCCGAATCCAGCTCTTGTGAGCTGTTCGGCTATGACTGATCCTAGCGCACCAAGTCCAACAATTGCACATCTTGCTTGTTGCAATGCGGATTGTCCTGCTATGCCTATATGTGAAACTTTGAGTTGTTTCGAATAGCGTGATTCATTATGTAATACAGTTTGGTCGTTCACTATTGATTGCTCCTACTATGGATTTAATGGGTGTGCTTCCTAAATCGAATTATATTCGCCGCCGACTATACTACTTCAGCATAGTCATCGTGATCACAAGTGATGAAACGAAACCCAGCAACGTGTACGGTACGAGTACACAAACGGTCAAATGCCCGAAATTTCAAATCAAGGTTCAAAACATTCGCTTGTCAGCACCAAGAAGATGACTCACAGCGGAAACGAGTAGCACAGCGTACGTTATGTGTACGTGAGCACACGCAGGCTTTCGATGGGTGGCATATTCGCCGCCGACTATACTACGTCAGCATATCCATCGTGATCACGAGTGGATGTTTTGAACTTCCCCTGTAGGGATCCATGGGCCTTGTTGATGGCCTACCCACTCCGAACCATCCTCCCAAATCTCTTTCTTCCATATGGGTACAATTTGTTTTAGTCTTTCGATTGCATAGCGACTTGCTTCGTAACAATGATCACGATGCGCAGTTGCGACTGCGATGACGACACTGATCTCAGCCAAATCAACTAAGCCAATGCGGTGAGTAATTGCACAGTCAGCTCCATTCCAACGTTCTGCAATTTCATGCCCAATTTGCTGCATCGTTGCTATTGCCATTGGTTCATAAGCTTCGTAATCTAAACTTATTGTTTTCATCTCACCAGTAAATTCTCGTGTTGTTCCTACAAATAAAAGTGTAGCACCATAAGCGGGGGTGATGATTTTGCTCATCACTTCCTCTACATTGATCGGTTCATTCGTAATTTCGAATTTCGAAATAGTCACGGTGTGCTGCTCAATATTTTCACTTTGCTCGCCGCCGGAAACGGGAGGTAGTAGCGCTAATTCTTGATCGACTTCAATAATTTGTTCATCGATACAATATTGCATATTCGCAGCAATGTAACAATTTGAAAGCGAAGCTGCTTGCTGTGGGAAAGCTTCGGAAAGCGCTTGTTTCAATTGTAATGTTGTATAGGCAGGTTGCTCGAGTGAAACCTCAAGAATAGTGCTACCAAATCGTTCAGTTAACCCTGCAAAAAGTTTGAAAGTCCAATTATATGTCATATTATTACCTACTTTATTTCATAAATGTACAACCTCTATTAGAATACCATAATTGACTGAAAAATGTTATGCTATTAAGCAGTAGAGAGGGGAAGTGACAGCATGCAATTACTAGAGGACAGATACGGAAGAGTACACGATTATTTACGGATTTCTGTGACAGATCGTTGTAATTTACGTTGCTTGTACTGTATGCCTGAGGAAGGTGTTCAGTTTGCAGCTTCTGAATCTTTACTTTCTTATGATCATATCGTTGAAATTGTAAAAGTAGGAGCATCACTGGGAATCAAAAAATTAAGAATAACTGGTGGCGAGCCGTTAATTCGTCCAGATTTGCATGAATTGATAAGCGAGCTTTCTGCAATCCCTAAGATAGAGGATATTGCTTTAACGACAAATGGTATATTTCTTGAATCACAGGCAGAGAAGTTACATAAGGCCGGTTTAAATCGAGTAAATATAAGTTTAGATACACTTGATCCTACTCGTTTTAAATTCATTGCTAGAAATGGTGATTTGAAAAAAGTATTAGCAGGTATTGAAGCTGCCGCAAAAGTAGGTTTTTTTCCTATTAAATTGAATTGTGTACTTCTCAAAGGAATAAATGAGGATGAAATCGCTCAATTTCTTAAATTAGCTTATGAGCAACCTTTACATGTGCGATTTATTGAATATATGCCGATTGGGCATGCTGATGAAGGCTGGAAACAACATTATTTACCGCTGTCTACTGTGCTTGATATTGCTCATAAAGAAGGATATAGCATAAGCGAAAAGCAAGAGATGAAAGGTAATGGTCCATCTGAAAACTGGGAATTTTCTGGTGGGGTAGGATCATTTGGTCTTATCCATCCGATTAGCAATCATTTTTGTGCAAATTGTAACCGACTGCGCCTCACTTCAGATGGACATATGAAGCCATGCTTATATTGGATGGATGAGCTGGATATGAAGCCAGCTTTAGGAGACCTAGAAGCGATGCGCAATCTTTATTATAAAGCGATGCAGATTAAGCCGCAAAATCATGAGATGGCGGAAAAATTGTTAGATATGGATCAGTCTCATGTACCAACAATGCGACGTATGTCCCAAATTGGTGGGTAATGCTGAATGAAGTGTGAGGTGTCAGCGATGGAGCAAAACATACAACCAAAGCAGATTACGATCTATCATAGTAACGATATTCATAGCAGACTTGAAAATAGTGCAAAAGTAGCAACGATTATTAATAATGGGCGTAATCTATATGGCGAGGAAAACGTAATCGCTGTAGACATTGGCGATCATATGGATCGAGCAAGAACGGAAACAGAAGGAACGGATGGTTATATACATCGTGAGTTATTGAATGAAACGCGTTATGATGTCATCACTCTTGGAAACAATGAAGGTCTAACCTTTACTTATGAACAGTTGAATGCCATCTATAGTGGCAATAATAGTTTTCAAGTAGTGTGCAGTAATTTTCATAGCCATAAGCATACAAATCCAAACTGGTTGTTATCTCATTATATTATGGAAAGAAACGACATTAGAATTGGGTTTGTAGCAGCAACAGCTAATTATAATGAGTTTTATGAACATTTGGGTTGGCGAACAGAAGAACCCTTGCAGGCTATTCTGGCTCAAGTTGCGAATATTCGAAAGAATGTTGATATCATTGTATTATTATCACATTTGGGTATTAAAATTGATGAGATGATTGCCGAAAAATGTAATGAGATCGATGTTATTATGGGAGCACATACACATCATTTGTTAGACCCTCCTATTCGCATCAACAATACACTTGTATGTGCTGCAGGAAAATTCGGAACCCATGTCGGTAAGGTTACCATTCAATGCGATCCAATAACTAGAGAAATAACAGTTAATGGTGAATGTATTAATACTGAGCCGTATGAGGAGCAGGCTAGTATTACAACGATTATTTCACAATATGGTATGAAGGCTAAAGTTGCATTGCAGAGAACGATTTCGTTATTAGTAGAGCCACTACCTACTTCAATTGAACGGGAAAGTCCACTAAGCAATATGTTAGCCAGCGGTTTACGTAAATGGTGCGATGCTGAGATCGGTCTAGTCAATTCCGGACAGTTGCTAGCAGGATTAGCTGAAGGTGAAGTAACAGCAGGCGAAATTCATCGTATATGTCCTTCCCCAATTAATCCATGCAAAATGACGTTGCAAGGCAAAGACATTAAAGAAGCGCTAGAGCAATCAATACTTGAAGAATATATACAATTACCGATTCGAGGATTTGGTTTTCGTGGAGAACGACTGGGCAATTTGGCAGTAGATGGGTTGGCGATTGTCGTTGATCGTAGCAATCCACCAATGGAGAAAATTGTTTCAATCATTGTAAATGGTGTAGCACTAGAGCTAGAGCGGTATTATGAAGTTGGTACCATTGATATGTTTACATTTAATATTGGCTATAAAAGTCTTGCAAAATATAAAGATGTTACGTACTATTTACCAGAGTTCATTCGACATATTCTCGAGGTTGAATTACAAAACTCGGACAATATTACTCAAAGTCAATATTGTCGATGGGATTACTCGATGTGATTACTCCAAAGCACACTACCTCGATAAAAAAGTTGTTGCTATTCTGCGAATAAGGTTAAAATATAGAATAGTATAGTTTTATTATAGAAGGGAACGGAAGTATGCGTCTTCTCACAATTAAGCAATGTAAGCCAGGTATGCGCTTAGCCAAAAAAATATTTTCAGAGGACGGTATTGTACTCCTTGGCGAAGAGATGGAACTGACTGAAAGTTTAATATCTCGTTTAGAGTCGTGCCATGTACAATATGTTTATATACAGGATCATCGTACCGGAGACATTGATCATGCGCCTTTAATAAGTGAAGATACTTTCCGTATTGCAGTAAAAGAAATTCGAAAAAACTTTTCTGCGATGATGACTCCAGCTTCAGCACATAAAGCGATTAAACGTCCATTTATTGCTAAGCCCCTAAAAGAAATGATGGGTCTAATAATTGATGATTTATCAACGAATAAGGATGCAATGATTATGTTAATGAACATGGGCATCGTTGACCATTATTTATATCAGCACTCTTTAAATGTATGTGTATATACATCGGTGTTAGGAATGAGTCATGGCTATTCTCGTGATGAAGTTATTAATTTGGGTTTAGGTGCACTACTACACGACATCGGAAAAACGCAAATTTCAATTGATATATTGAAGAAGCCGGACTCGTTGACGAAGGCAGAATACGAAGAGATGAAGCTTCATACGACTAAAGGGTTTGAATTGTTGAAGGAGGAGCCGAACTTCTCACTGTCGATTGCTCATTGTGCATTCCAGCATCATGAACGTATGGATGGAAGTGGCTATCCGCGAGGTCTAGTAAATAATGAAATTATGGAGCATGCAAAATGGATCGGAATCGTTGATTCTTACGATGCGATGACAACAAGTCGTATCTACAGTAGTCCGATGTTACCACATGATGCAATGGAACGTTTATATGCTGGTTCAGGAACATTATACGAACAGTGGATGCTTGCCCATTTCCGAGATAAAGTAGTTATTTATCCTATAGGAATTTCTGTGAAATTAAGTACTGGAGTATCTGGAATAGTATCAAATTATAATTCTAGTTATCCTCATCGACCGATTGTTCGTGTGTTAACGAATGAAGCGGGAGAAGATTTGAATGTGCCGTATGAAATCGATATGTCCACTCACTTGAGTACGATGATTATAGCTGTCAATGAAGGCGAGATTACGATTAAACGATAATAAATGAATAGAAAAGTAAAAAGGTTAAGGTGCGATATCAATTATGAATCAATTACTAATACCAATGTCTCCGACAAATGATCCGTGGGAGGCTATACATTCTTTACAAAAACACGGTAGACATCGATTAACTAGTGTCGAGATGACCGTCACTAATTTATGCAATATGCGTTGTGAGCATTGCGCAGTTGGCGATACATTAGTGATGAAAGAACCTACGAAAATCCCATTAGAGCTTATGCTGAAACGCCTTGATGAAGTGAAGGAACTTCAGACGATTAGCATTACAGGTGGAGAGCCGACGTTTAATCAGAAAACGGTTGATGAATATATACTTCCACTTCTTCAGTATGCAAGAAGTAGAGGGATCCGTTCGCAAATTAATTCCAATGTGACACTTCCATTTCAGCGTTACGAAAAAATAGCTCAATACCTTGATGTTATGCATATTTCGTTCAATTACACGGAGGCAAAAGATTTTCATGAAGTTGGTTTTGCAAAAGCTGGTCATTCCGTACCGTTAGCGGCAGCAACGAAGTTATACAATCAGATGATTGATAATGCGAAGCGTCTAAGTGATGCTGGAGTACTTGTATCCGCTGAATCAATGATTAATTATCGAACACATAAGAAAATCGATAGGATTCATGAATTGATCGTTGAGATGGGCTGTCAGCGCCATGAGGTACATCCGATGTATCCAAGCTCATTTGCCAAAGATTTACCTGCTATTACGAAAGACGAGATGCGTGCAGCTATTGAGTTATTGCTTCGCACAAGAGACCAATCGATTTGGATGCTTTTTGGTACGTTACCGTTTTATCATTGCAGTAATATCGCTGAAGAACGCCAATTACTAACTCGGCTTACTCGTGAGCGCAATGTATCGGTTCGTAATGATCCAGACGGGCGTAATCGGCTGAATGTGAACCTATTCACGGGGGAAGTGTTTGTAACAGACTTTTCTGATATTCCATCATTTGGGAGTATTTACAGGGATTCTCTTGATCAAATTTTTGATGAATGGCTAGAGCACCCTTTAGCTAAAAGTGTGAATT
>DXHF01000510.1 GCA_019113605.1 Candidatus Paenibacillus intestinavium | reverse complement strand
TCGGAAACAGTAACTTTTGCACCTGTGTCGATAAAGCGCTTGATTGCATTCTCTACAGTCTCAACATTCAGGGAATTGATGTTGTAATGCGACTGCATACCAATCCCTTCAATCAACAGACGGTCAAGCTCAGTATTTCGGTCGTCTGATACCCACTTCTCATTAAGATCCTCGACCATTGCTGCAATCGCTTCGCGCTTAGTCTGTTGTTCTTCGTTGTAGTCATTATAGTAAAGAGTAGCACCAGAGTCGATTAGGCGAGTCTGTACGAACGCGTCATAGATATAGTCCGCACCGCTTTCGCCCGCTGCTGTATTTGCTCCATTAGCATAAGATAAATACCAAGGGGAGTTTTTGCGCAAGTTATTTTTCCAGTCTCCGTTGAAGCTACCGCCATCGGCAAAGACTTCGTTGGCCACATCCCAGGAAATAACCTTGCCAGCGTAGTGCCCAGCTACATTATCAATAAACTCAATTAGGTTTTCTTCGGCCTCCATGCGAGTAAGCGGTGCACCGCTCGCAGTTTTAGTTAGCCAATCAGCTGATTGCGAATGCCAGACAAGCGTATGTCCATGAACCGCAATGTCGTTGTCTAATGCCCAGTCTACTAGCTTATCTGCGTTAGTGAAGTTGTATACTCCCTTTGATGGGCTCATATACTCAGGCTTCATATCGTTTTCGGCTGTTATAACGTTGTAATGAAGTTTAACCATATTAGCGAATTCAGAATTCGTGATCTGGTTGGGTGAAATGGCATTACCTATTAAGAAGTTACTAGTATATGCCTCATGCAGTGAGTCAAGTTCGAGATCCCATTCGGGGATTTCGACAATCTGTTGTTCGGATGATGTAATGATGATGCTGTCTACATAAAAGGGAATTTCTTTAGCGACGTCGTTTGTTGCAATGCGGAACAATGGTGGAGCATTCGGATCCGCAGGTTCAGCTGCAAGCGCAGCAATGTTGTCAGCTGTAAAGTTAACCTTATATTCAAGGTCAAAGTTGCCTGCAATTAGGGGGTTTTTAGATAGCTCTTGATAATTATTGTATGCTCCCCATGCGTTAGGATTGCTGAAAACAATTTGTGAATTGCTCGGCACAGTGACATCATTGTCCACATGCCCGCTTACCGTGAACGTATATTCATTACCTGTTGTTAAGCCAAGCGATTTCAATCTGATGTCTACACCTTGCCAATTATCGGTTCTCTCAGACACATAAATCGACTTGCCATCTCCTTGCGTTACAATGGTGGGCGAGCCGCCACTGTTCTGAAGATTTTTAGTACTATCGAACGCTGAATCTGGAGTAGCTTCACTTATTCCAGCATCCGCTTGCATTTCATAAACACTAGTCACAGTTGGTGGTGCTTGAACTATGATGATATTGTCAACATAGAAAGGAACTTCCTTACCTTCTGCGCTTGATTGGACTCGGAAATAGGAGTTGCTCGCAAGTCCCTCGATATCAGTGGCCGAGAGGGTTGTTTTGTATTCAAGCTCAAAATCGCCAGTTGTCAGTGATTTATTGACGAGCCATTGGTAAGCTGTGAACTGACCCCATGCGTTAGGGTTACTGACAACGATTTTTGAACCGCTCGGCACAGTCACATCGTTGTCCACATGTCCACTTACTGTGAATGTATACTCCACGCCTGCAGTTAAAGCAAGCGTCTGTAATTTGACATCCACTCCGTTGTAATCGCTGGTTCTCTCAGAAAGATGAATAGATTTGTTATCGCTATACGTTACAATAGAGCCTTTACCGCCACTGCCCTGAAGATAGCCAGTTCCAACGAACTCAGAGTCTGCAGCGGCACCGCTTATTCCAGTATCCGCCTGCATTTCATAAACTACGCTAGGTCCTGTAGCCGCCTTCGAAACTGGCGCATGCATTACTTGTGGAATGATTAATGCGGCTGCAAGCAGCGTCATTATCATTTTTTTGAAGCGTTTACTCATTGTGTTGATTCCCCCTCCAAATTTTTTTGAAGCGCTTAAGATATGGGAAGAAGATGACAACTTATTCCCATATCTTTCATAGTAACGTGTAAGTGAAAGCGCTAACAGATGAAAAAATATAGAATTTACTATAGAAATTAAATATCAATACTTTTTGTTGTTTTTGCTTTGGAGCTTTAATGTAAGCCGAATGGAGCTAATATGGCGCTACAAAACAGGTTCTTATTTGCAAGTGAATTGACACGCTGCAAAATGCTTTAAAAGCGACAAATCCCCCATCTGAACGTAGATGGGGGATTTGTTATCATTACAGTATTTTACAATGCAGATGAAAGATGTGGCAGACTAAGATTCTGTATAGACAGAGATAAGTATCGTAGCAGATTCATCTCCAATGTTTTTCACTATATGCGGTGTGCAAGCATTCCAGCTGAATGAATCTCCCTCTGTGAATTCTGCTTCATCCTCGCCTTGCTTCGCAAAAATCTTACCTTTAATGATGACATGGACCTCTTCGCCTTCATGTGCATGTGGATCTTGACCTGTAGAAGAGCCTGGGGGCAATTCAACAATCATCAATTTCACTTTTTTGGTTGAACCCAAATGTTCAACTCTTAAGTTATCGCTACCGCTACTCGTAATCATTCTATTTTCTTTTCGTACAATTTGCATACGGTCTTCATTTTTCAATAATAAGTAAGCTAACGGCACATTCAATGTATTCGCAATGCTTTCTAAGGTAGATATAGACGGCGATGTTTTATTTGTTTCTAATTGACTCATAAAACCTTGTGACAAACCTGTATTTTCACAAATTTGAGCAATAGTCATATTTTTTCGTTTCCGAATTGCACGTATCGTAGAGCCGATGTCCATTACATTACCTCCTCAAAAAATTTGTAATACGTATTATAAATTAATAATAACAATATTTTTGTTGACAAGCTAGCTTATTATGCGATAAATTAACTGTACAAACATTATATTTCTATTGGTAATATTTTATTGTGGAGAGGAGCTCATCTCCGCGTAGAACTATTAATCCAAGGTATATGAAAATATTAATTGAATAGGTGGAGAAAATAAATGATGACAAGAACAATGACAGTATCAACAATAATGCGAGTAGTGTTAGGGATATTATTTTTAGCACATGGAATTGCAAAACTGCAAATGGGATTAGGTAATGTGGATGCTTGGTTCAGTTCCATGGGCATATCCGGATTTTTAGCTTATCTTGTAGCAGCGCTTGAGCTAGTAGGAGGAGTTTTACTCATTGTAGGATTATTTACTCGTTATGTATCAGCTTTATTTACGGTTATGCTTATCGGTGCAATTATAACGATGAAGTTTTCAATGGGATTGCTTGGTACAGATGGAATGGCAGGATATGAGTTAGATATCGCCTTTATATTAGTTTCTATCTATTTGGTTGTTGCTGAGCGTACTCGATTATCCCTAGATCATATTTTTTTCAAAAAAAGTAACACATAAATGAAGTGAAAAGGAGCTTTCTGATGAAAACTGCTTATGAATATGCCATTCATCTTCCCGCTAATTATGATCGAGATAAGAAATATCCAACGATCTTCACGCTACATGGAAAGGGCTCGGATGAGAACAATATGTATCATTTAGTAGAGCCGCTGAATGAGCAGTTCATTATCGTTGGTATAAGAGGAAATGTTAGGTTGGGTATGGGATATCAATACTACGTATTGAAAAGTCTTGGTAATCCAATTCGAGAAATGTTTGATCTGGCGATTCAAGATTTGGAGTTGTTCATTAGTTATGCAACAGATAGATATTCTATCGATGCTAATAAGCGTTACTTACTTGGTTTTAGCCAGGGTGCGATATTATCTATGTCGCTTGCTCTTACGATGGGGCATCAATTGAAGGGGATCGTTGCGCTTAATGGATATGTTCCACATTTTGTGAAGGCAGAGTATTCATTACAAAGTGTAGAGGATGTTTCCATGTTTATTTCTCATGGTGAACATGACTCTGTATTCCCTGTTAAGATTGGATATGAGACAGCAGAGTATTTTCAGAAGAAGACATCACATATTACTTTTAATATTTACCCTTCTGATCACGGTGTAATCGAGGAAAATCGCAATGATTTTGTGGAGTGGCTTATGCAAGACTCTGGAGTAAGCATGAACGACTAGAAAGGCTATATGATTGAATGATTCACTATTTGATATTATGGAAAACGGCGTGCAAATTGACATTCGATTTGCGCGCCATTCTTCGTTATTACTGTATTATACCTTCTTGTGTGATATGGTTATAAGAAAGTAATTCGGGATTAGTTATAGTGTAGAAGGAGATGAAGATATGGGAATGAAATTATTTGTAATTGGTGCAACAGGTGGCGTTGGTAAGGAAGTAGTAAAACAGGCTTTAGATAGTGGATATACGGTAACAGCATTTGTACGTGACCCATCAAAATTAGGAATGGAACATGCTCAGTTACATATTGTACAAGGTGATGGATTAGATAAAAACAGCGTGATTACTGCAATGCAAGATCATGATGCTGTGATCTGTACCGTTGGTGGGAAAAATCTTGGAACGAGTACGCTTATGTCTTCCGTTACGCTGCATTTGATCGAAGGAATGAAGCAGCACCATATCGATCGAATAGTATACTGTGCATCTGCGGGTATTCACAATGAGCTTAAAGGTATAATGGGTAAATTGGTTACGTTCATGCTTCGTAAAGTGTTAGCAGATCATACAAAAGCATATGAGTCATTGGTTGAAAGTAAGCTTCGCTGGACAATAGCACGACCGATGAGTTTAACGAATGGACCATTATTAGGTTCTTATAACGAAGTTCTTAATGGAGAAGCGCCAAAAGGATATAACATTGCTAGAGCTGATGTAGCCGCATTTATGTTAAAGGTAGTACAGGATGATCAGTATGTGGAACAATCGGTTGGGTTATCTTCTTAGAAAATTTAGAGTTAAGGGGATAGTAAATAAGTTCTATCCTTATATGTATAATACATAACAAATTAGGGGAATTTCTTAATAGTACCATTATGATTGAGGAGCTGTTAAGAATGAAAACATTAAATATTGTGGCGCTATTGCTATTGATTGTGGGTGGAATTAACTGGCTGTTGGTTGGTCTCTTTAACTATAACTTAGTAGAGGGTATCTTTGGTCATGGTTTCTCTCGAGTAATCTACGTTATTGTAGGTCTTTGTGCGATTTACTCCATTAAATTCTTCAGAAACGTGAGTGAAGAAGAATACGCTAGATAATTACCCACCATCTATACCGATTAAAGCTCGATGTGTTGAGTGTAGCTATAGTTTCTATAGCCAATCGTCTACATGAAGTAAAATGTACTTAAAGGGAGTTGCACAATGTGTAACTTCTTTTTTTATGATATGAAAAGTTTAGTTCATTAATTATTAATGTGTTGTCATAAATTTGTATGGAGACAGCGGTAAATATGATACACTCTAATCGTAAAAATGTTGAGTAGTTGGAGGGAGTTCTATGGCAATCCCATTAACTGAGAAAGAAGTACATCGTTTGTTAGAATTATTGGATGACAAGCAACGTTGGTTCCTCAATACGTATTTAACACAAAGTAAAAAAAGTAAATGGTTAGAACAGTTAGCGACGAAAAAGGGGATTGTATTAGACGGGGAAATGTCCTCTGACGAGATATGGGACAAGTTAGATGATTGGGAACTGGCTGAAGTTCTTGATGGAGGATATGGAAATCGTCCGTACCAATGTGAATGTGGCAAACCACTTAGGTTTTGTTACGTTATTCATCATAGAAAAGAGAGTAGAACATATCGCCTTGGAGAAACATGTCTTGAAAATTATACAATGCTCTCTGCTGATCTAATCAAGGATATTAAGAATGGTTTTCATACGATTGATCTAGAACGTGATGATATATTAAGTAAGTATGAACAATGGTGGAAACTGCCGGAAGATTATTACGATCTAGATCTTTCTAGAGAAATTATGGAGCAATTAGAATTAGATTTGCCATTATCACAAATTCAATTGAATAAATTAGAAAAACAATTTGAATATGAGTTATCGATGACAAGACCAAAGCAAACTGGGAAGAAATCGAGTAAACGGTATAAAAGCAAACATTCTATAATCGTGAACGTAGAGCCTGTCGTAGAGTATGTAGATATTACCTATGAAGAGCTAATGAGTAGGCATTCGGAGCAGTTACAGCTTATTAAAGAGAATGAAACTAGAATAGTAAGTGCTGCTAAGAAAGAAAAATGGGAGCTTATTCAGCGGATGTTAGGAGCATGTGAGCGCAACAAAAGGTTTAGCTACACTAAATTTTTAATGGAATTATTTGATTTGTTATATTACTTAAAGCTTTATTGAGTTGTAGACGTGTTTTATTATTTGAAACTCAAATAAATAATATTCAATTAACTAGCAACAATTTCCAAATATTCTCGTCATATAGAGGAGAGCGTTATGACGGCGAAAAGGGGATAGCTGGAATGATAATTAGCAGGAAATTAACTATTACAATAGTAATTAGTCTTATTATTGTTGTTGTTGTTGTTGCCATTGGTTTGCTTTATTTCCTCAATAGAAATATAGATCAGGTAGAAGATCAATATCCAGTGGTAGTAGATCAAGATAAAGCGCCGATAATCCCGCAGTCTATGAGTCTCGAATTTGATACGAATGCACAAGAAGCTGTTGTTATATGGGAGCATGATCAATCGAAGCTATATGTAGAAAATCTTCACTTATATTATAGTTCGGACGATGGATTGGCTAGGGAAGAACTATATACATGGGATAAAGCCTACCAAGCCGAGGCATGGGTTAATGGTGAGTATATTCTTATAGGTACTCAATTAATTGATGCGGATTCAGCTCAAGAAGGACATCGGGGCAATTGGTTAACTGTTCAGCCTCATGAGAACGGGAAAATTAGTGAACCTCAGCGATGGCATTTTGGACCACAAGAAGTAGTATCGCTGAATGCGTTAGAAGAGCCCAATCTTTTCTTTGTAAGATATATTAACAATGGAGTTGCTGTCAATGAGATGGTCTATCAAGCGGCGCAAGAAAATTGGCAGGTCATTAACCCAGGATTGAATGATTCTGTTGCTCTACCGTTAGAAGCACCCTCTAATAGCGGACTGACATTTACTTTTGAACCGATAAATAATCTCGGTAACGACATAAAAGCTTATGTATATCGTGATGATGCAGGCAGTATCGTCTATATTGCAGAGCCAAATCTAACCGTTCTGAGATATGCGGGCTATAATATGATCAACACCCGGCTACTACATTCTATAGATGATTCAGGGATCGTGTTAGGACATTTTCAAAATGAAGCGGGAAGCGAATTGTTCTCGCTGCTGAGTGAAAGTTTTTCATCGATAATCCCAGTGGATGATCGATTGTTTGCTGGTGAGTGGATTGCGCTTAATTCAAGCACATTTGTAAATGTGGAAACGGAGCAAATAGAAACATTAGTGTATAACAATGGCTACTCCCTCGATGATAATATACCTCAATATAAAAAATTCTTAACGACTGAAGCTAAGTTGATCAAATCACATGGATCGCTTCTTCAATATGAAGTCAATGGTAAGATGCAGTATTTATCGTTATATGATCTGGTTCATACGGCTAATGCTGATTTCCAAACACTGTTAATGACAACGCTAATGGATTACGAAATGGCGAGTGTGGAGCGAGATATTATTGATAATGTCTTTGAAACTCATCCTATATTTAAGCAGGATTTCTTAGTTGCCAATACAAATGAGGTTATACCGAATGAATTAGACGAAGCGATTGACGCTATATATGAGGAAGTAGATTATTCCTTTGCGAAAACGTATCGAAAAATTGATGATCTATGGTATGTCATCGTAGATGAAAAATTTTATCGATATAACAATAATGAATTAGTTGAAATTGGAACATTGCCGATTACGATGATGGCGCGCATTGGCGAAGGATTCGAAGGATATGGAGTTAAAGATTTTTTGCGGATAAATGATAAGTGGATTTTCACTGATACGGAAGCTTCACGAATTATTATGGTGAATGAACAATTAGAAGTTGAGCAAGAATTAGCTGTACATTTGCCCAATCAATTATCGCTTCAAGGTGATCAATTGCATGTCACATCACCGACATGGCAGTACACTGTAGATAAGGATTTTAATCTAATTGATAAGAAGAAGGTAGGATACGAGTCTTCGGTAGATCGTAATATGGTGGAAGCAGAATATTTTCGTCCTCTGCAATATATGACAGACATCGAGAGTGGTCTTACTTGGTATTATCTCAACGGCTATGTGCATCAATATCATAAACAGAAGCAACAATATCGTACTTTTTATACTGGACATAATGTCAATGCTAGAGGGACGGAACGTCTAATTCCTTACGGAGAAGAAGTTTTAGTGATGCTGGATACTCGCTTAGAGCGCTTTGATCGCCAAGGGCAATGGCTAGGTGTTATTGAATATCCACGTACTGAGCCAGATGGAATATATGACCGTAGCCCAGTTGGAGAAAATTCGTATGTTTTGGATGAAGTTGAAGATATGATTTATCTAGTACAGGGATATCGAATGATTAGTATTGATTTGAATAATGGTGTAGTGAATACGGTATTCCAACAAAACTATAGTAATATCGGAAATGTTAGTCGTTACGGGGATACGATAACTTTCATCCTTCATAGTAATTATGAAGATAGATATCAAGCACTTCGCATGGTTGAAGAAACAGATTATAGCCAGTATACCGAATTAGTCCAATTAGATATGAATTCGTATGAAGCCAAGCGCTTCTTAATTAGCGGATATGTAGATGGCTTAGAGATAGACACTGAGCAGCCAGATCAACCTAATTTTCATTTATATCGTTATAACGAATAGGCCGATTTTTGCAGAGGAAAATTTATAAATTGGTCGAGTTGGAAGTAGCTTGAAAAAAACTTTTTTGAAAAGCTGTTATTATTTGAAAAGTGTGTTATAATAAAAGTTGATTAAGAGCGACCTAATGGGTTCATCTCTTGGCAAAGTAATCTTACTTAAGAACGCTAAGCTGGAAATGAATTACTTAATGATATTTTAGGTGGTTTCAAGAAAAGGATGGTATTAATTATGGAAACAGGAACAGTGAAATGGTTTAATGGCGAAAAAGGATTTGGCTTTATCGAGGTTGAAGGCGGAAGTGACGTATTCGTACATTTCAGCGCAATCGTTGGAGATGGCTACAAATCACTAGATGAAGGTCAACGCGTTGAGTTCAACATTACTCAAGGTAACCGTGGTCCTCAAGCTGAAAATGTTGTAAAACTTTAATACAAACGATGTTGTCCCGATTTTAATTAATCGGGGCAATTATTATTTTGTACCACTAATTTCAGAATAGAAGGTAGGATGCATATGTATAACTCTCGTAAGAAGCCGCTTGAAGACGTAGTAACTGAGTTGACAGTGATTTGGGCTTGTTCAAATGAGAATTGTATGGGATGGATGCGGGATAACTTTGCTTTCTCAACAACTCCAGTGTGTCCACAATGTAAATCTGCAATGGTAAAAGGCGAAAAACTGTTACCAGTTGTTGAAAATACTAGCCCAAGCCAATCAAAAGAATAGATTAAATTGAGCCATTTGGTTTAATGATATTATGTGAAAAGACACCTTGTTAGGTGTCTTTTGCTTTGTAGTCATATTGGCTTGAATTAGGTTGTGATTCGTAAGATTACTACTGACAAACAATGATTTGTCTAATAAAATTACTTTTTCTCGTAGTACAGCGATCAAGTATGGTGAAGCCAACATCAGTAAGCAAATCATCGATATTTGCTACCGTTACAATAACTGCTTTGTTAGCAATACGGCGGGTATGCTGTATAAGGGCTACTTGCGCTTCTGGTGTAGTATGAGAGAAGTGGTTATATGGCAAATCTACAATAGCAACATCATAATGCTCGGTTACCTCAGCGATATCTCCACATTCCACGGAAGCTTCATAATTGAAATGAATCAAATTTTCACGAGTACCTTGTACGACAAAGTGATTAATATCTCGACCAATCATATCAATATCCATCGATAATGCTTCAACGAGCACTGTACCAATACCACAGCAAGGATCAATTGCTTTCACCTGAGCAGGATCAGGAACGGCAATATTAACGATAGCTCTGGCAACGCGAGTACTTAATGCAATCGAGTAGCTTTTCGGTTTTTTCATATGGTCGAGCCATATCGCTTTACTTTTAATATAGTTGCCGAAATACCATTGACCACCTAAAGTTATGATGCCAAATATTTGGTCAGGCTGACGCACATCAGCTTCTCCTTCGATGATCATTCCTAGTTTACGTTCAATGCTACGTTGGCCGTCGTATTCGATTTTATCGGCAGCGGATAAATCATTCATTTTCATAAAGATAACTTTGAAGGTTTGATTGTTAAGCTTGATTTGTCTAACTTGCTCATAAATACTTTCAAGTGTATTACCTTCGTAAAGAACTTCAAGTCGTTCTCGCATAAATGGGCTACGGTCTGCATTGATGCAAAGTTCACTTATCAAAACGCCGGATTCGGATTGTTTGCCGAATAGAGAGCGCATTTCGAGTTGACATAATTCTACTTCTTCTATTCTATATCCATACGTGTATATATATTGTGTACTCATAATGAAAGTCGTCGCATCCTTTTCCATGACGTGCATAAGAGTTTATTATACGCTATAACTGTCATATATATAAGAGGTAGTTGACCTTCATTTGGAAGGATAGTTCAAAACAGCTACTATAATAAAGTGATTTTCAGCGTATAATGAATAGATCAGGTCGTATTTGATAACGA
>DXHF01000509.1 GCA_019113605.1 Candidatus Paenibacillus intestinavium | reverse complement strand
TTTCTATCTTTTTCAGTCATACCTGGAAGTGAAATTTTCACACCTGGAACGTTAACTCCTTTTTTCCCTTTAATAGGACCACTGTTAATAACGCGGCAATGAACTTCTGTACCTTCAATACTTTCAACCTTCAAGCCAACCAAACCATCATCGATTAGAACTGTGGAGCCAACTGACAAATCATTAGGAAGATTTTCATATGTTACTGGAATACGATTAATATCTCCTAATATTTCCTCTGTTGTTAATGTAATTGCATCACCTTGTATAAGCTCAATAGGTTCTTCCTTAAGCTTGCCAAGACGAATTTCCGGACCTTTAGTATCTAACAAAATAGCTACTGAAGTACCAAGCTCCTTATTCGCAGCACGAATATTAATAATACGATTTCCGTGTTCTTCAAAATCTCCATGAGAGAAGTTAAGACGGCCTACGTTCATTCCTGCTTTAATTAGTTTCTTCGTATTTTCCAACGATTCGCTGGATGGTCCAATGGTACAAACGATTTTAGTTTTACGCATGATAGGTTCCTCCGATATATTGCCTGAAATTCATTATTAATAGTATCACCAAAGTGTCATAATTCCAATACAAATTATGACACTTTATACCAAATTCATAATATCTTTAATTTCGGCTTCCGATCTAGTATTTTATCTAATTTCCATCTCAATTGCAAATTACATATATTGGTTCGTTGCAACAGTAGTTATTCTATAGCTTGACTAGCTTCTTGCTGAGCCATCGTATAGTAACCAATTTTCCGGAATTTCAAATATCGATCTTCGATCAACTCATCTGAAGTCATCTGTAACAACTCCGTCAAATGCTTGTCGATTGCCAACTTTATATACTCTACTTGCTCGTCCATATCTCGATGTGCCCCGCCCTGCGGTTCGCTAATAATATCTTCGATAATTTCAAGCTCTAACAAGTCTTTTGCAGTTATCTTCATTGCTTCAGCAGCTTCATCTGCTCGGGTTGCATCTTTCCATAGAATAGATGCTGCGCCGTTTGGTGAAATAGCTGAATAAATTGCATTTTCTAACATTAGCACCCGATTACCTACGCCTAGAGCTAGAGCTCCACCGCTACCACCTTCACCGATGACGACGCAAATAATTGGCACTCCAAAGCTTGCCATCTCTCTTAGATTACGTGCAATAGCTTCGGACTGACCTCGCTCTTCGGCAGTATTACCAGGATAGGCACCCTTCGTATCGATAAACGTAATAATTGGACGTTTGAATTTGTTAGCCTGTTGCATGAAGCGAAGTGCTTTTCGGAAACCTTCAGGGTGAGGACTGCCAAAAAATCTGGCAATGTTATCACGTGTATCTTTACCACGTTGATGCCCAACAACCGTTACTGGTATTCCATTGAACTTAGCTAGTCCACCGACAATCGCTAGATCATCAGCAAATAGACGGTCACCATGTAATTCAATAAAGTCAGTGAAAATAGCTTGAATGAAGTCAAGCGAGGTAGGACGCTGATGATGACGAGCAAGCTGCATTTTTTGTGCAGCCGTTAGCTCGCGATACATTGTATCTTCGATCTCTTTACAACGATCCTCAAGCCTTGCAATCTCTTCCGAGAAATCAATGCCTTTCCCATCACTCAAACTTTTCAACTCTTTAATTTTATTACGCATATCATTTAGTGGTTTTTCAAAAGGTAACTCACTCACCAGTAGTAACCTCCTTAACACAGTGCATATCAAGTAACTTAGTGATCAGCGAACGCATATCTTTACGATGAACAACTTTATCTAAGTGACCATGCTGTAAATTGAATTCAGCAGTTTGGAAGTTATCTGGTAACTTTTGACGAATCGTTTGTTCAATAACAATACGTCCTGCAAAACCAATTAATGCACCAGGCTCAGCAAGATTGTAATCACCAAGGCTCGCAAAGCTTGCTGATACGCCACCCGTAGTTGGATCTGTAAATACAGATATGTATAAGCCACCGTCACCTTGGAATTTCGCTAGTGCAGCGCTTGTTTTTGCCATCTGCATTAAGCTAAGAATACTTTCTTGCATTCTCGCACCACTAGAGGTAGAGAATATAATTATCGGGAGCTTCTTCAAGTGTGCGCTTTCAATGGCTCTTGTTATTTTCTCTCCCGCAACTGAACCCATACTTCCTGTAAAGAAGTCAAAGCTCATTGCTGCGATGATAACAGGGAATCCACCAATTGAGCCTTCACCAGTAATAACAGAATCGTGTAAATTAGACTTTTCTTTTTGTTGCTCCAACTTCAACTTGTAGCCTGGGAAATTCAATGGATCAACAGACTCCATCGTTTCATCGTATTCAACGATAATCCCTTCATCTAAAGTCATCGCAATACGCTCGCGCGCGTTTAAACGACCATGATGACCACAGGAAGAACATACCTTCAAATTCTTTTCTAACTCTTTACTGTACTGGATATTTCCACATTTTGAACATTTGTTCATTAATCCTTCTGGAACCTCACGTTTAGGACGTTCAGATGGAATTGTGGCATATTTTTTCTTCGAAAATAAATCTTTAATTTGCACGTTTCACACCTCTTTGGGCGCAATTGAAACTACGAATCCTACGGGCGAATAATGGTGTCAAAAACCTCACGAATTTCTTCCACTTCACCTGATGGGACAAGAATTTCAAATTGCTGTTTGGACAAATTGACAGGACGGATCTTAACTAGAAATCCTTCTTGTGTAAGTTTATTTTTAATGTTTTCTGCTGCTCTTTCAGTAGGCGCAATATAGAATACCGTCCACATGGGAATACCTCCTACAACTCCATGTTAGTAGGTGTATACCACTATACATCTACTATTCCCGTCAAAGGCCGTATAATGAACCAATGATAACATAACTACTAACAATCGGGCAAATCATATTGATTCGCGTTGGCATCGCCATGTGCAATTCTAGCAGACGCTGCAGCTGCTAGTCCAGCTACGAGATCATCAAGAAAAACATGGATACCATTTGCTTTATTATTCAACTGCTGTAAAATAGCCGGCTTAACTTTGTCTAAGTAACCAAAACTGGTTAGACCGATCATTCCATATACATTAGTAATACCGAGTGCAAGCGTCTCATCTACACCATACAGAGGTTCATCACTCTCCATAATGGACTGTAGCGGCTCCGGCAATAACTTCCGCTCTGCCAGGTTATCTAAAGCAATACCTGTATAAAGTGCATATTGAACCTCCCGCTTCGACAATACTGTGCGTACACTGACAATACATTCTTCCATAGTCAAAACTGGGTTATATTTTATTTGCAATAAAAATGCGATCTCAGCAATATCAGTAATCTTGACGCCTCGTTGTAAAAGTAATTTTTCAATGGGGATCATCACATCCACTCCTCACATTATGCTGTATCGATATGCATATGCGATTCAAGTCGTAAATGTGCCTATTATTTCATGTTCAAAAAGCGAGCCTTCAGAACCGAGTAGGTGAAGCGTTATTTGAGCAAGGCGGAAGCGCAAATGTACGTTTTGGTACATGCGAACCGCACTTGCCAAGTTCGCTTCAGATACGACGTCGAGTAACCCTCGGAGCTTAATCATCGTTATCAAAGTCCGCTTTTTGAACTACCTATATTATTACTTAATGACAATGGAACCTTTCCCAAGTAAGTGCTCTACCTCTAGCATAAATTGCTCATTAGGAGATACACGATATTGCTCACTTAATGCAACAATTTGACCCGTTCGTTCATAGAACAATACGATAACTAAATTACCTTGATGCTGCAATATTTTATTTTGAAGAATGGCTAATATTGTAGGTTGTTCAAGTTGTTCATTAATTTTAATGTATACTTTTTGGGGTGTTGCTTGTTTTTGATCGTGAGCTCCTTGTGTCTTCACTTTAGCATCAGATGACCCATTTATGTGAGTGGCAGCACCAGTCAATATTGCCTCTACCGTTGTCGGCTCTGTACCCGTAACTTCTCGTCGCGGAGCTGAAGAAAACTTCGCTGTTCCCTTACTCTTACTCCGTTGCCATCTGTCTGCTTGTCCTCTTAAGCGCTCTACATGTTTAGCCATTTCTGCCATTGGTTCATCACCAACAATGACAACATCATCCACAATTAATTTGATCTCATCCTCTTGTTTTTGGACAGTAGCTAGCATAAGCACTAAGCTGTCCTTGACTAAGGAAGCACTATATTTACGCCATGTACTCGCAAAAACAACAGCCTCGATACGTACGATTCGATCTTCAACTTCAGCAAATGCCATTGCTTGTCCATTTTTACTTGTGTAAGGACGAACAGATGCAATACGTACCGGAACTACAGCTTTGTAGCCTTCTTCTCGATCATAAAGTTCAATTAAAGAATCGAATTTTTGGCCCTGTAGCACATTTAACAATTCATCAAGCGGATGTCCTGACAAATACATCCCGAGCAATTCATATTCATGCTCTAGCTGCTCTGTCATCGTAAACTTTCTAATATTCGGTAATTCTACATCCCAGTTTTGAATTTCTTCAAAGCCAAATAGTTCAATTTGTAAATCATCGCGTTGTTTCTTCCACTTCGTTACAGCTTCTAGCATATCATCTAGTGCTGCTAATAATTGCGCACGATGTCCTTCAAACTGATCAAAGGCTCCAGCAAGCACAAGTGATTCTAATACTCGCTTATTCACCACTCGCAAATCAACTCGTTTGCAGAAATCAAGCATGGAGAGATACGGCTTTTCACTTCTCCCTGACACAATAGAGTCAATGGCTTGTGTACCTACATTTTTGATTGCAGCTAGACCGAAGCGTATCCCCTCATCCGTTGGTGCAAAGTTCAAGCCACTCTTATTCACACAAGGCGGTAATACAGAAATTCCCATTCGCGAGCACTCGTCCACATATTGCGCAGCCTTTCTCATATTTCCAGTCACTGACGCAAGCATTGAGGCCATAAAAATAATTGGATAATGCGCCTTGAACCAGGCTGTACGAAAAGCTAATACGCCATAGGCAACAGCATGAGCTCGCGGGAATCCGTAATCTGCAAAGCGAACAATCATATCATACACTCCATTGGCACTTTGCTCATCATATCCCATGCCGATACTACCTTGCACAAAATGTGTCCGTTCTTCATCAAGCACTTCTCGCTTCTTTTTCGAAACTGCTCGTCTTAATAAGTCTGCTTCACCTAGCGAAAAGCCAGCCATATGAGATGCAATCTGCATAATTTGCTCTTGGTATACAATGATACCGTAAGTATCTTGCAAAATATGGCGAAGTGAGTCGTGAGGAAATTCGACAATAATTTTGCCATGCTTACCATCGATATACTTCGGAATAAATTCCATTGGCCCTGGTCTGTAAAGTGCTAACACAGAGACAATATCTTCGAAGTTAGATGGCTTCATGTCACGTAATACACGTCTTACACCCGATGATTCTAACTGAAATATTCCAGTCGTTTCGCCTTTACTTAGCATTTCATAGGTTAGTGG
>DXHF01000508.1 GCA_019113605.1 Candidatus Paenibacillus intestinavium | reverse complement strand
TATTCAAGAATTGAAGGAAGCTATGGTTATAGCACAAGAAGCTAATGATGAAACAAGTGCTGATATGTTACTTGCAATCCATACTTCACTTGAGAAACATGTATGGATGTTGTCCGCATTTAACAGCTAATATACTAAAATAAACGCCCCTAGTCATTACCACGCAATTAATCGTGATGGCTAGGGGCGTTTTCAAGCTTATAATCAATTATCTAATGCTGCATGAGCCAATCATCTCACCATTCCAATGTGCTTCAAGTAAATCACCCTCATCAAGCTTTGCCACACCTGCAGGAGTACCTGTATAGATTAGATCACCTGATCCTAGTCCATATTCAGCATCAATAAAGGCTAATATTTCCCTTATCGAGAAGATCATATCATTGGGATGACCAAGCTGAGCCACTTCAGCATTACGTATTAATGTAAATTCGCCACTATTAATCTGTTCTAAGTTATCGAATGGTAACCATGCTCCAATCGCTGCTGATTGCTTGAAGCCTTTGGCAGCCAGCCAAGGATGCCCTTTTGCTTTCAGCTTACTTTGAACATCACGCAAGGTTAGGTCCAGCCCCAATGTGAAAGAGTCGAATGCCTGCTCCGCATCCATACCTGACGTGTATCGCTCACTAATACGCAATACGATTTCTAATTCAAAATGAACTTCGCCTCGCCCCTTAGGAATGACAATATCTCCACCATTCATAGCAGCTAACGCATGTGTTGGCTTAGTAAATACCATAGGAGTAGTAGGCACATCATTACCTAGTTCTAACGCATGCAAACGATAATTACGACCAATGCAATAGATGTTACGAATTTCCATCACGGTCATCCCTTCTTCTGCGCTTCGATCTTATCAGCTAACTCATTCAACTCCGCCCAACGGTCCATCAATTGTTCAAGTTTCTGCTCCGCTTGTTGCTGTTTTTCTGAAAGCTCAATGAGCAGTCCAGCAGAGCTTGCATTAACTTCCATCTCTGTAGCAATATTTTCAATCTCAGACTCCGCTTCCATAATCCAGGTTTCGATACTTTCATAATCACGCTGTTCTTTATAGGACATTTTCAACAGACGTTCTTGCTGGCGCGGTTTTTCAAGTTCTTGTTCTACTACTTTAGGCTTGATCGAAGTTTGAACGGCTGCTACCGTTGTTTCACGACCACGTTGCTTAACATAATCCTGATAATCAGAATAGTTACCTGTATGAATCACTTGCTCACCATTGTTTTCAAACCCAATAATTTTATCCACGGTACGATCCAAGAAATAGCGATCATGCGATACAACAAAGACAACACCTGGGAAGTCATCCAAGTAATCTTCTAAAACAGTCAAAGTCGCAATATCAAGATCATTCGTCGGCTCATCGAGCAATAATACATTCGGCGCTTCCATGAGCACACGCAATAATTGCAAGCGACGTTTTTCTCCACCTGAAAGCTTAGCAATCGGTGTCCATTGCATCGTCGAGCTGAACAGAAAACGCTCCAGCATTTGACTAGATGAAATCATGCTGCCGTCAGCAGTCTTCACTTGCTCAGCAGCTTCACGAATATATTCCTGGACACGTAATGATTCGTTCATCTCTTCACGTTCCTGTGAAAACCAACCAAGCTTCACGGTCATACCAAGATCAATTTTACCTGTATCTGGCTCTAATTTGGCCCCGATCATTTTCAGTAATGTCGATTTACCCGCTCCATTGCGACCAACGATCCCAACTCGATCGCCTGGCACTGCAATATAGCTGAAATCTTGAATTAATTGACGATCACCGAAGCTTTTACTTATATTTTCCATTTCGATAATTTTACGTCCTAGTCGACTTGATGCAACAGATAGCTCTACTTTACCATTGCCTTCCTTCGGCGCTGAAGCTTGTAATTGTTCAAACCGATCTATTCTAGCCTTCTGCTTCGTCGATCTTGCCTTTGCTCCACGACGCATCCAAGCAAGTTCATTCCGCAATAAATTTTTACGTTTAGCTTCGGAAGAAGCCTCACTTTCTTCACGCTCTAATTTCAGCTCCAAAAATCGACTGTAATTGGCTTGATAGAAAAATGCTCTACCTTGATCAAGTTCAATAATTCGGTTACTTACACGATCTAGGAAATAACGATCATGCGTAATCATAAGTAATGCACCACGACGCTTTTGCAGCATGCCTTCAAGCCATGTTACAGATTCATTGTCAATATGGTTCGTAGGCTCATCGAGAATAAGAATATCAGAAGGTAACACTAGTGCAGCTGCCATTGCTACACGTTTACGTTGACCACCGGACATATGCTCAACCAACATATCGAATTGGTTAATGCCCAACTGATTCAACGCAAGCTTCGCTTCACTTTCCAGCTCCCAAGCATTAAGATCATCCATCAGCATATTTGCCTGCATTAGTTGTTCCTGAGCTTCTTCGCTTGATGGATTAAGTTCAATCGCTTCCATTGCGTTTACATATTGTTTATGAGCTCGCAGCTCGGGTGAATCGCCACCTAGTACATGCTCAAGTGCCGTTTCATTCGGTTCAAAATGAGGATCTTGCGACAGCATGCGAATAACTGCATGATTAGCAATACTCACCTTACCTGAATCTGCTTGCTCCATTCCAGCTATTACTTTAAGAAATGTAGATTTCCCAGTACCGTTAACACCGATGATGCCAATTTTGTCTCCCGTTTCTAAACCGAAGCTAACATTTTCGAACAAAACTTTCTCGCCATAACTTTTCGATATATTTTCAATGGATAGTAAATGCATTATTGTACCTACTTTGTTGTTATTTTCACTGCCTCAAACTTATAGTACTATCATAGCATAGCGCAGGTTGTTCGTACATTTCTGAGGAAGCAATTAATATGCTCAATGTTTTCACCATGCACAAAAAAACCTACTCGCATCTTCAGACACGAATAGGTTTAGTACTTTTACATATATTATTTTCTACCAATCATTTTCTCAGGGCGCACATATTCATCGAACTGTTCAGAAGTTAATAGACCACTTTCAATGGCAGATTCCTTCAAAGTAATCCCTTTATTATGAGCATTTTTTGCGATTTTCGCCGCATTTTCATAACCGATATGTGGGTTAAGT
>DXHF01000507.1 GCA_019113605.1 Candidatus Paenibacillus intestinavium | reverse complement strand
TGAGCAATACAAGGGATCGTATCGCCTTGTTGGAAGGAAATCGGTGACATTAACGCCCCTGTTGCCACCATTAACACTCGTTTTAATTTACCTTCTGTAAGTTGTTGCATAATTTGACCGTAAGTAACTACCGCAGAACAACCAGCTCCAGAACCACCCGCTTGGACATCCTGTTGCTCGATATCATAAATACGAAGACCACAATCATCAAAATTTGTTTGATTAATCGGTACACCGTTTTTCAGCAGTAACTCTTTGGCAATCGGATGTCCGACACTAGCCAGATCACCTGTAATAATAAGGTCGTAGTCTAGTGGAGATCGATTCAAATCGTTGAAATGGGCAATAATAGTGTCTACTGCAGCTGGAGCCATCGCTGCGCCCATATTAAATGGATCTGTTATTCCAAGATCGATTACTTTGCCAATGGTCGCCGCTTCGATCCTTGGTCCCTCTCCTTGCAAACTAACAACGGCTGCCGCTGATCCCGTAATTGTATTTTGCGAAGTTGGCGGCTTCTGTGCACCATATTCCGTAGGATAGCGGAATTGTTTCTCAGCGGTAGCATTATGACTGCTTGTAGCTGCCATTCCATAGTTCACAGCACCACTGCTTACTAGCTGAGCCACGATCGCTAACGATTCCATCGACGTAGAGCATGCACCGAATACACCCAGATAAGGGATCGCTAACTCCCTTGCAACAAAGCTATTCGTAATAATTTGATTCAATAAATCTCCACCAACATAGATTTGTAGATCAGAGGCATCCAAATTCGCTTTCTCTAGTGCTTTTTGCGTAGCTTGATTAAGCATTAATCGTTCTGCTTTTTCCCATGTTTTCTCATTCATATCCAATTCGGGATGGATAACATCGAAAGTATCAGCAAGCGGACCTAACCCTTCCAATGGTCCTACCACCGTTGCTGTACTAATAATCTTCGGCGCTTTATCAAACCACCAAGACTGCTGTCCTCGCAACATATTAATGTCCCCCTATACCTAGTACAATATAGGCAATTCCCACAAAAAATGCTGCTACGGTTCCGAATACAATGACTGCTCCAGCAAGCTTAAACATATTACTGCCGACTCCTAGTACAAGACCTTCACTACGATGCTCAATTGCCGCTGAAGCCATTGAATTCGCAAAGCCTGTAACCGGAACGGCTGAGCCTGCACCCGCAAATTGTGCAAATTTGTCATATACACCGAGTGAAGTCAAAATAACGGCTACGAGAATTAATGTAGCTACGGTAGGGTTACTTGCTTCTTCTGAAGTCATTTTGAAGAAGTACATATATAGCTCTGTAACACCTTGACCTATCGTACAGATTGCTCCACCGATGAAAAACGCCATCAAACAATTTTTAAGTATGTTACGAGGTGGTTCTTTCGATTTGGCGAAGCTTTGGTACTCTTTCGAGCTCATATTTGACTTTGAATAGTTTGTAACACTGCGTTTTCGTTGCTTGCTCATATCATTCCTCCTAAAACTTTTCATATTACTTCTTAGGACAACTTCTTCGCATTGAAAAGTCACTTCGGAAGCAATTATTTATGATTAGTTATATTGTTCACAAAATTTCAAGTTCTATGTAAATGAATTTGACTTATTTACCAGAGGCACTAAAGCTTCACTACAAAAAAACTGCTGCCCTATACTAATGGATGACCCATTAATACATGACAGCAGTTTTTTATTATTAAGCGATATACTCATAACGTCGGTAATACAACAAAGGAGTCCATCGCTGGACTCCTTTGTCTATAAAAGCTAGTGTGAACACGTATAATAAAATAATCTGACTACTTAGACCACATCTCAACGCGCTCTTTAATTAGTTTAGAATATTCCTCGTTCATTTTGCTTACGCCAACTTTATCAAGCTCAGCCATAAACTCATCATAAACTTTGTCGAAATCAGCTGGACTTGCAAGAATGGCTTTTGGAATATATTTCTTCATCAAATCTTGAGATTTTTGGAAGATGACATTTGCATCAGACGCTGTATCGAAGTTAATTGTCCAACCAGCACCGTATTTACGCTCTGGAAATGCATCATCAGCAGGCCATAGATCTTTGTAAGTTGTTGCACCATAAGCCGCTAAAGTTTTCTGATCTGCTTCAGAGTAGCCTGCTACGATTTGATCTGGGAAGTTCGTCGTATAGTAGTTGCCAGATGGATCTAGAACGCCATCACCATAACGTGCAGACAACCAGTAGTTAGCAATACCTGTTTCTTTTTTGAAGTTGTTAGCATCGTTAATTTTACGATCCTGTACATCTGCTGGAATTGAACGTTTTCCATCAGCATCTACTGTGTAGTGAACACCTTCGATACCCCAGTTAACAAGCACTTGCCCTTCATCAGATGCTAAGTAATCAAGGAATTTAATAATACGAACTGGATCTTTTGCATCAATAGTAATACCAATACCGTAACCAGCTAAGTAGCCAGTACCTTGGAATGCTGCACTTTGATACGTTTCATCTAAAGTTACAGGGAAACGTGCATATGTTGCACCGAATTTACCTTCAGCCTTCAACGCATTTTCAGCTTCAGCATAGTCCCAATCTTGATCGATAATACCTAGAACACGACCAGAAGCTATTTTAGATTTGTATTGATCATATTTTTGAATGAAAGATTCCGGATCAAGCAGACCAATATCGTTCATATGATTCAACCAACGGAAATATTCTCTTTCTTCAGCACGTTGATAGTGCATCATAACTTCATAGTTTTCTTGGTTAACGTAGTACTCACCATCATCTGGCGCGCCTGTTGCATAAAATGCAGGGTTAGTTACAGAAATAAGAATTTGCCATTCTCCACCGTTCAAGGAAAGACCAAGACGAGGTTGACCATCTTCAGTTGTTGGATTTTGCTCGATATACGTTTTAATTGCGTTTTCATAATCTTTAACCGTATTAATTTCTGGATAGCCAAGAGATTCTAACACTTGATGCTGTAGTTGGAAACCACCACCAGATTCAAAATATGTTTGACCTACCCCATCAAGCGGTAATGTATAAATAGAATCATCCGTTGAGCTGTATACAAGACGATTAATATATTCGCCATATACTTTCATCAAGTTAGGAGCATGCTCTTCAAGTAATGGACGAAGGTCAAGAAGCGCACCAGCATCGACTAATTTATTCGTGTTACCTTTTGGCATAACTAGATCAGGATACTCATCACTAGCAACCATCAAAGCAAACATATCTGCATCAGAACCACCTACTGGAAAGTCTACTTCTAAAGTCATGCCTGTTTTTTCTTGAATAACTTTACCAATGTCACTTTGCATTTTGTCCCAGTCCGGGTTCACGTCACCAGATACAAGACGAATCGTCATTGGCTCTATAGCTTCTTCACCGGAACCAGTATCTGCGTTGTTCGTAGCTTTAGGAGCATTCGTGCTGTTACCATTATTTCCACAAGCTGCTAAAAATAACATCGTCATCATTAGCAATAAGCTAAGACCCATTTTAACTTTCTTCATTAATAACTGCCTCCCTTTATCTATCTGTGTGTATTATATTACGAGATGCTTGAACATTTGTAAAAGCATCTCGACAATATCAAGCAAAAACTAGCTTTTTACTGCACCTAATGTCATCCCTTTGACGAAATAACGCTGTAAGAATGGATAGATGAACAAAATAGGTAAAGTGACGACGATTGTAATTGCCATTTTAATCGACTCCGGTGATACCGCGGCAATCGCTTGTTGTGCATTCGGATCACGATAATTCGTCGATGCCTGAGTTGATTGAAGCACCTTCATCAATTCGTATTGCAATGTTGTAAACTCTGGCTTCTGACTGTTATAAAGATAAGTATCAAACCATGCATTCCAGTGACCTACTGCAATGAATAACGCGATCGTTGCAAGTACTGGGGTACAAAGTGGTAAAATGATTTTCCAGAAAATTGTTAAGTCATTCGCACCATCAATT
>DXHF01000506.1 GCA_019113605.1 Candidatus Paenibacillus intestinavium | reverse complement strand
ATTGGGAAAATGATCGGACATTATGTCACGCTTGAAGTGCCAGAATTACGTAATGGGGATACTACATTACAGGATCGAGTTGCGACATTTATGGCAAGGGAGTTTGAGCAATTTCTAATTCGTTTAAACATTCCAAAAGATGCGAAAATACTAATTGTTGGACTTGGAAATTGGAATGTCACTCCTGATGCGCTAGGTCCAGTCGTCGTAGAAAATGTGATGGTAACGCGACACTTCTTTGAATTAATGCCAAGCGATGTTGCACCTGGATATCGACCTGTAAGTGCAGTCTCGCCTGGGGTTTTAGGCATTACAGGTATTGAATCCAGTGAAATTGTGAAAGGGATTGTCGATCAATCGAAGCCAGATGTCATTATTGCAATTGATGCTCTCGCTTCTAAATCGATTGAACGAGTGAATACGACGATTCAAATTGCAGATACGGGGATTCATCCGGGCTCAGGAATTGGCAATAAACGAAAAGGTCTTACTTACGAGACGCTTGGCGTGAAGACGATTGCGATAGGGGTGCCGACGGTTCTCTATGCAGCTACTATTGTAAATAACACTATTGATCTAATGCGTAAGCATCTCTCCAAAGAAAATGGGGATAATGATCGCATATTTGGTTTATTGAACAAGATGAGTGAAGCGGAACGACTAACATTTGTTAAAGAGGTATTGGATCCAATCGGGCACAATATGCTTGTAACGCCGAAAGAAATCGACGAATTTATCGAGGATATTGGAAATATTATTGCGAGTGGATTGAATGCGGCTTTGCATGAAGCAATTGACTCACATAATGTAGCAGCCTATACACATTAATTTGAAGGAAAGTCCACTATTTGAACTCTCATTGAAAGAAGAAAGTTAAAAAGCGACCAAAAGCAATAGCTGTATGCTACTGTTTTTGGTCGCTATTTTAGTTTGCGCATCATTGTGAAAAGCTAATTAAATTGTACAAATGTATATTAAATGAAAGATGTTGTTCTACTATATTATGTTGTTTCATAGAGTGTTAATAGATTACTAGACAATGTAGTAGAGAGAAAGGGAGACCTATAATGGAAAAAAGAATGACGATTCCGCACCATGGACAAGACTGGAACGAATGGAATGACATTTGGAAACATACTAAGCGATTCATATTATTGGTATTTCTGACAATGATTGCTGTAGTTGTCATTGGCGCGGGGGCATTACTACGAGTTAATTTAGCAGAAGCGAATACTCAAACGGAATCTGGCCTTACTCTTCAAATGGAAAATCAATATGTACAAGCAATGTTATCTGATGAACTGCCTATATATGCTTCATATCAACCGGCACAATTATCTGTAATGGATCAACTGGGTAGATGGCTCATAGAACTAATGTCAGGTAGCAAAGTAAGTGATCCTAATATAGCTGCTATTGACGATCATAGATATATTGATGATGGACTTAACGAACAGCAGATGAATGATCTACTTGATAAATGGAACGAACCTAATAATAGCGGCGACATTGAAGCTGTTACACCTATAGACCCAGAAGGACAACCAAGTAACACTACTCAAGCTGAAAATGATGACAGTGTAGTATTTATCTATCATACGCACAATCGTGAGTCGTGGACTAGTGAGGTTGAAGAAGGAGAAAGCAATGCCAGCTCTAAATCGAAAAATATAACTTTAGTCGGTGAGCGTTTAGCAAAGCAACTTGAGGAACGGGGAATGGGTGCAATGGTGTCTAATACCGATTATCCAACTACCATTCCTAATTATGAATGGAGTCATAGCTATAAATATTCGAAAAAGACGGTAAAAGAAGCTATTGCTAGTAATGATAATCTCAAATACTTCTTTGATCTGCATCGCGATTCGCAATCCCGTAAATATACAACGGTAGATATTGATGGAGTTAGTTATGCCCAAGTGTATTTTGTTATCGGAGAACGTAATCCTCATTGGAAAGAAAATGAAGCATTTGCTAAGCGGATGAATGAAAAGATAGAGGAGAAGTATCCAGGTTTATCCCGAGGTATATTAGGGAAAACTGCTGCTACTGGTAACGCGGAGTACAATCAATCTCTTGCCGATCAAAACGTATTGATTGAGGTGGGTGGAGTAGATAATACGCTAGAAGAATCATACCGTACTGCAGACGTGCTTGCCGAAATCATCGCTGAATTATATGAGGAAAGTAAAAAATAGCTGGGATTGACAATGGATTAGAAGGGATGGGTGAATGAGATGTTTCGAAGTAAAGCATGGAAATGGCTATTAGTAGGGAGTGCTATGACAATAATTATCCTTTATATGTTGGAAATGACTACAACAGGCATCGAGCGTGTATATGGACCTTTAGCTCCATTACAATCGGTGGGGCTGCAACCCAATGAAGCGTATCAAGCTCCAACTGCGACTACCGAGCGTTTAGAAACGATTATCATTGATCCTTCACTTTCGCCCATTGATCAAGAGATTGCCGCACTAGAACAAGAAGTAGCTCGCTTGAAGAAGAAAACTTTGGAAAATGAAAAGCTGCAGCTGCAATCCCAATTACTTTTGAATGAAGCAGCGCAGCAGCCAGCTGTTAATCGGCTAGCTGATACTACTTCGGGCGTACTGCAAAATGCATCGAGTTCGGGGATTCAATACATCGCCCAGCTATTCAGCAAAGTCATTAATTAGGTAATTCAAAAAGAGGGCTTTGATAACGAAGTAACGCAAGGAGCGTAGTCGGCATCGAATATAAAGCGAACTTGGGAAGTCCGGTACGCATGTACCAATAACGTACATTTGCGTTTCCTCCTCCCTCAAGTAGCGCTCCATCTTCTCGATTCTGAAAGCCCACTTTTTGAATTTTTATTGGAAGGGAAGTTCAAACCTTCATTGGAAGTTTCAGACATTTGGTCGCTTGTGTACTCGTACGGTATACGCTGCTGGGTTTTTGTTTCATTGCTTTTGATAGCAATGAGTGTGCTAACGTAGCTTATTCGACGGCGGATTTGAATAGAAATCGGTCATATTTCAATCAAGCGATATTCTTCCAGAATATCGCTTGAAAAGTTTTCAGTCTTGTCCATTGATGTACCTTACGCTTACTGTTATAATAGGTTGATTGATTTCATACAAGGAATGTGTGGGGGTTTAGCATGACCGACGTTCGTGAAAGACAGAAGAAAATTAGAAACTTTTCTATTATCGCTCATATTGACCATGGTAAGTCAACATTAGCAGACCGATTATTAGAAATGACGGGTTCGTTAACATCCCGTGAAATGCAAGCTCAGTTTCTTGACAATATGGATTTGGAACGTGAGCGCGGAATAACAATTAAATTACAATCTGTTCGTTTATCGTATCGTGCAAAAGATGGAGAAGATTACATTCTTAATCTTATTGATACGCCAGGGCATGTCGATTTTACATATGAGGTTTCACGTAGCTTAGCTGCTTGTGAAGGGGCATTGTTAGTCGTGGATGCGGCACAAGGGATTGAAGCTCAAACTTTGGCCAATGTATATTTGGCATTGGATAATAATCTTGAAATTCTTCCGGTTATTAACAAGATTGACTTGCCAAGTGCAGAGCCTGAGCGTGTTAGGCAAGAGGTAGAAGATGTTATCGGGATTGATGCTAGTGAAGCGGTACTCGCTTCAGCAAAAGCAGGAATCGGAATTATTGAGATACTTGAGCAAGTTGTTGAGAAAGTACCAGCGCCTAATGGTGATCCTGATCAACCGTTGAAAGCACTAATCTTTGATTCGCATTATGATCCTTATAAAGGTGTCATTGTAAATGTGCGTGTAATGGACGGTGGAATTAAAGCAGGTCAGAAAATTCGCTTTATGGCGACAAAAGCGGAATTTGAAGTGCTCGAGGTTGGCGTATTTGCTCCAAGAGCTACAGTCATTGATGAATTACGTGTCGGCGATGTAGGTTTTGTTGTAGCGGGCGTTAAAAATGTTAAGGATACTCGTGTCGGTGACACAATTACTAATGCAAATAAACCTGCATTAGAGGCTTTGCCAGGCTATCGTCGGATTAATCCGATGGTATACTGTGGTCTTTATCCGATTGAATCTACAGATTATAATGCACTTCGCGATGCGCTTGAAAAGCTTGAACTTAACGACGCATCATTACGCTATGAACCAGAATCTTCAACAGCGCTAGGTTTTGGATTCCGTTGTGGTTTCCTTGGACTATTGCATATGGAGATCATTCAAGAACGTATTGAGCGTGAGTTCAATATCCCGTTAATTACGACGGCGCCGAGTGTTATTTACCAAATCACGTTAACTAACGGTGAGCAGTATAATATTGACAATCCATCTAACTATCCAGAAGTTGGAAAATTAGATCATGTCGAAGAGCCTTATGTTAAAGCGAGTATCATCGTTCCTAATGATTTTGTGGGAACTGTTATGGAACTTTGTCAAAACAAACGCGGTGAGTTTGTTAATATGGAGTATTTGGATGAAAACCGAGTTACGATCATTTACGAAATGCCGTTAGCAGAAATTGTATATGATTTCTTTGATCAATTGAAATCAGGTACGAAAGGCTATGCATCATTTGACTATGAGCTGTCTGGCTATCGTCGCTCTAATCTTGTGAAGATGGATATTATGTTGAACGGAGAACAAGTCGATGCATTGTCTGTCATTGTTCACCGTGATCGTGCCTTCCATCGCGGACGTATCATTTGTGGCAAGCTTAAAGGGCTTATTCCAAGACAAATGTTTGAAGTACCTATTCAAGCTTCGATCGGAACGAAAATTATTGCTCGTGAAACAGTAAAAGCGATGCGTAAAAACGTTCTTGCAAAATGTTATGGCGGTGACATTAGCCGTAAACGTAAATTGCTAGAGAAGCAAAAAGAAGGTAAAAAACGTATGAAGCAAATAGGTAACGTTGAAGTGCGGCAAGAAGCTTTCATGGCTGTTCTGAAGATCGACGAGGATTAATGGAATAACATACACTTCATTGCAAGCTGAAGTAGCTATTGAGGGTTGCCCAATCGTCGTTTCGAGGAGCGATAATGGGCGACCCTTTTTATATTTCGAAGTTAACGAAAAGTAAAGTGAATGCTTACGAAGCTACTTTTCGTTTTGCAAGAAGTAGTTGATGAAGGTTGACGAAAAGTTTTAGGAGGGTAGCAGATGCAACCGATACCAGAAGCATTATATATTCATATCCCATTTTGTACGAATAAATGTCACTATTGTGACTTTACTTCCTATATATTGAAGGGACAACCAGTTGACGCTTACTTAGATTCACTTGAGCTTGAGATGCAGCGAACAGTTGAAATCTGGAAGCCAGAAACGATCAAAACCGTATTTGTTGGTGGTGGTACACCGACGGTATTAACACCGCCGCAGATGGAGAAGTTTCTTGCTGCTGTAAGCCGTTGGTTCCCTCTTGCTAATGATGTAGAATTTTCAATGGAAGCTAATCCAGGCACAACCGACAAGGATAAGCTACAGGCGATGTTCGATGGTGGAGTCAATCGTCTTAGCTTTGGCGTTCAATCATTTGATAACGAGCTGTTGAAGCGGATTGGACGTATACATGAAGTGGAGGATGTCTACCGCAGTCTTGAAAATGCGAGGGCAATCGGGTTTACGAATATGTCGATTGACTTAATGTTTGGCTTGCCTGGTCAAACTGTGGAATTATTAGAAGATAGTGTGCGTAAAGCATTAGAGCTTGATTTGCCACATTATTCACTTTATAGCTTGAAAATAGAAGAAAATACATTGTTCCACAAGCTTTATGAAAGTAATCAACTAGTACTTCCTCATGAAGATGATGAGTTTCAAATGTTTCTACTATTGATGGAGCGGATTAAAGAACGTGGCTATAAGCATTATGAAATTAGTAATTTCGCTAAGCCTGGTTTTGAAAGCAAGCATAATTCTACCTATTGGCGGAATGAGCCTTACTATGGTCTAGGTACTGGTGCGCACGGCTATGTCAATAGAGAACGCCATGTTAATATTAAAGGCGTACAGCCTTACATTGAAGCGTGCAAGACAAAGCTGCCTCGTCTAGATCAATTTGAAGTATCTGAGCAGGAAGCGATGGAAGACTTTATGATGGTTGGTTTAAGACTGGCTGATGGCGTGAAATCCTCTGTTTTCCATTCGCAATTCCCTAATGAAACGCTAGAATATCATTTTGGAACGATAATCCAAGATCAAATGGAAAAAGGCTTATTAGAACGTGTAGAAATACAAGATGATGCCATCTATCGATTAACCGATAAAGGGTTATTATTAGGCAATGAAGTATTTGCGGCGTTTCTTGAAGATAGAGAATAAAATAGTGAATAAATAGGATTGCATAATCCTCCGAAATGATGTATATTCATTCATATTGACTGTATAATTATGAATGAGTATTACTTCGGAGGTGAAGGCAGCTATGCAAACACTACATGTATTATGTAGAAATGCGACATCGGATGATGTGGATTCTTTGTATCAATTAATTAAAGGTTACGCTGAGAAAGGAATTATGCTGCCTCGCTCGAAGGAAGCGCTAATTCGTAGTATAGATACGTTCGTTGTAGCTGAAGTAGACGGGAAATTTGTAGGATGCGGAGCATTGACAAGACTTGGTGAAGACTTGGTAGAAATACGTTCATTAGGTATGACCGAAGGCTATAAAGGATATGGCATCGGTGGAAAAATTGTCGATCGCCTCATTGAAAATGCACAAGCACAAGGCATTAGTAAAATTATGGCGTTAACCTATGCAGTGTCCTTCTTTTTGAAAAATGATTTTTATGTTGTTGAGAAAGAGATTTTTCCTGAGAAAGTTTGGACTGATTGTGTTAACTGTCCTAAGCGTCATGCATGCGATGAAATCGCAGTTATGAAAAAAATACTATAAAATATAAAGATAAATGCCAAATCGACTTGACAATAATCAGACCGATTTGGTATTTTTGTATTAACGATTAGCACTCGGAGTTGATGAGTGCTAACGAAATGGTTATAATAGATTTATCAGCCTAGTGAATGGAGGAATGTGAAGTGCTAACAGAACGACAAAGGTTGATTTTAAAAGCGATAGTGGATGACTATATCCGATCTGCTGAACCGGTCGGATCAAGAAGCATTTCCAAGCGCGATGATATTGGTTACAGTCCTGCTACCATTCGTAATGAAATGGCAGATCTTGAGGAACTTGGATTTCTTGAACAACCACATACATCTGCAGGCCGTATTCCTTCAACAAGAGGTTACCGTTATTATGTAGATCATCTGATTAATAAAACTGAGACTTCGGAAATTGATCATTCCGTCATTCGCTCTTTTGTAACTGATGAGATGAATCGTATGGAACAAGTTATTCAGCATGCAGCACTTGTATTGTCTAATTTAACGAATTACACATCGATTTTACTTGGACCTGAATTATTTACTAATTCATTAAAGCATTTTGGTTTAATACCATTAACGGATACTTCCGCAGTCGCGATTATAGTGACGAATACGGGACATGTTGAAAATCGTACGATCCAATTGCCTCAAGGGTTATCGATGGACCAGCTACAGCAGGTTACTAATATTTTGAATGCTAAGCTCGCAGGAGTGCCGCTATTCCATTTGAAAGCGAAACTTTATGCTGAAGTGGGTCAGGAATTAGAACGTTATGTCGGCCATTTTGAGGGCTTGCTTAATGTCATCGATGATGCATTGAAACAAGGGGACGAGCATCGCGTATTTATGAGTGGTGCAACGAATATGCTAATCCAGCCTGAATTCAAGGATGTTGATAAGGTTAAGACGATTCTGGATATGCTAGAGGAGACACCTACAGTGATGAAGCTGTTTTCTGCATCTCCACAAGGGATACAAGTTCGCATTGGAACTGAAAATGATCATATAGCGATTACAGATTGTAGTTTAATTACGGCAACTTATGCGCTAGATGGTAATGTGCTTGGAACGATTGGAATTCTTGGACCAACAAGAATGGAATATGAAAAAGTAATACGTTACTTAGATCTCATATCCAAAGATGTCGGTACAGCAATGAGTCGTTGGTATAAATAAGTAGGTCCGAACTAATTCAAGGAGGTGATAGGGTGAGTACGAATGAGCAAACAAAAGAATTCGTTGATACTGCTGCTGAGCAGGTCGATTCAGATATGAATCATGATGAAGTAAATGAGACTACCCAATATGCTGCTGAAGAGCCGCAAATTACTGAGGTGACTGAGGGAGATTCGCAAGCAGTTGAATTGCTAGCGCAATTGGATGAAGCAGCGCAAAAATTACTTCGAGTTCAAGCAGACTATGATAATTTCCGTCGTAGAACTCAAAAGGAAAAAGAAGAGCTTGCGAAATATGCATCATCTAAATTAGTCGAGAATTTACTTCCGACTGTTGATAATTTTGATCGAGCTATTATAGCTTCTGCTGCTAATCAAGACTATGATGCTTTGGCAAAAGGTGTAGACATGATCTTCCGTCAACTGATGACTACTATGGAAGCCGAAGGCTTAGTGACGATGGAGACAGTTGGTCAACCATTCAATCCTGAATATCATCAAGCTGTTATGGCTGTTGAAACTGATGAATATGAAGAGGGTATTATCGTTGAAGAGCTTCAAAAAGGATTTATGATAAAAGATAAAGTGATAAGACCAGCAATGGTAAAAGTAAGCGGCTAGAGGTAGTTCAAAAAATGGACTTTGATAACGATGAGGTTGCTGACGTAGCCTAGTCGACGTCGAATATGAAGTTAATTTTGAAAGTACGGTTCGCGTGTACGTAATCATGTACACTTGCGCTTCCGCCTTTCTAAAATTAACTCCATCTTCTCGGTTCTGAAAGCCCACTTTTTGAACCTCTATTGGAAGA
>DXHF01000049.1 GCA_019113605.1 Candidatus Paenibacillus intestinavium | reverse complement strand
CCCCTTTCACAAATTATTCATACATAATCAATTTGTTGCATACGTGTATATTACATGTATGCATATTTTTACGACAACAGTCAAGCATTTTTTAAAAACAGCAAGAAAATTAGTAAGCGTTTACTTTTATTTTCAAAAACAGCGTATCAGTTATTGACACCAACGAAATTTTAAGCTAATTTTTATATACAGGTAAAATACAGGTATGATGAGGTGGCGCTATTGTGAGCAAACTGCTAACTAGAATGAAACGAGAAAAGTACATTTATCTTTTGCTTCTACCCGGTGTTTTATATTTTATTATATATCGTTACGTGCCAATGGCCGGTTTGATCATTGCCTTCAAAGATTTCAATCCTTTCGTAGGTTTTTGGGATAGTGATTGGGTTGGATTTAAACATTTTGCGCGCATGTTCGAGAGTACCGAAGTTCTCCAAGTACTTAATAACACGATACAGCTCTCATTGCTTCAAATCTTTGTCGCTTTTCCGATTTCGATCATTTTAGCGTTAATGCTTAATGAGCTCCGCAATGCAACACTAAAGCGGCTTATCCAATCAATGATCTATTTGCCACATTTTCTTTCTTGGGTTGTTGTTGTCGGGATATTCGTTGTATTCCTTCGTGGAGATGGATTAATCAATTCGGTATTGGTGCAATTTGGGATAGAGCCTCTACCATTCCTAACCGATCCGGCTTACTTCAAGCCGATTGTTATTATTCAAGTCATTTGGAAGGAAGCTGGCTGGGGAACTATTATATTTTTGGCAGCGCTTGCAGGTGTCAATCCATCGTTGTATGAAGCAGCTGTTATTGACGGGGCTAGTCGTTGGAGACAGCTCTGGCATGTCACTTTGCCAGCAATTCGTAGCGTAATTATTATTTTATTCATTTTGAGATTAGGCAGTGTAATGGATTCAGGCTTTGAACAAATATTCCTTATGCTTAATCCATTTAACATGGACGTTGGCAATGTGCTTGATACTTACGTCTACTTCAAAGGAATTCAACAAGGTAATATAGGCTTCGCCACTGCAGTCGGGATGTTTAAAGGTCTGATTGGTCTCGTGCTTGTACTAGTAGCTAATCGATTGGCGAAACGCTTAGGCGAAGAAGGATTATATTAAAGGATTCTAGTAATTTTTGATTAGGAAGAAGGAGATTCTACTTATGATCAAACGAACAACAACAGACAAATTGGTTGATGGATTAAATATTATCCTTTTAACCGTTATCGCAGGATTAATGTTGCTGCCGTTTATACACATCTTTTCAGTATCTTTCTCGTCATTGGAGGATGTTCTCCAGAAAGCGTTTATTTTGTGGCCGACGAACTGGGCTACAGATTCGTATCAAGCTATTTTTGCTTCTAATTCATTTATTCGTTCGATCTATGTAACGATCTTCATCACAGTAGTAGGTACTTTCGTTAGCTTAATCCTTACGGCAACGATGGCTTACGGACTAACACGCAACGTTTTGGGTCAAAGAGTAATGTTGCTTATGGTCATATTCACGATCCTATTCAACGCGGGAATGATCCCTGTCTATCTCGTTGTAAAGGAAACCGGATTAATGAATTCCATCTGGGCTTTAATTATTCCAAGCGCGATCAGTTCATTCAATCTTATCGTGATTAGACAGTTTTTCCTTAGCATTCCGCAAGAACTGTCTGAAGCCGCTTTAATTGATGGGGCCAGTGAGATTAGATCATTCTGGTCGATTATTCTTCCCCTGTCCAAGCCGGCAATGGCAACATTCGGATTGTTCTATGCTGTAGGTCACTGGAACAAATATTTCGAAGGGATACTATACCTTAATGATTCCGCCAAATGGCCTGTACAGGTTATATTACGGCAAATGGTCATTATGAATGAAGCTACATCTACATTAGGCTCTGACGTCATGCTGCAGTTGGAAAATCAACCGCCGCCTGTCACGCTTCAAATGGCTGCCATTCTTGTTGCAACACTTCCGATACTCATTGTCTATCCGTTTCTACAAAAACATTTCGCTAAGGGGGTGATGATGGGCTCTGTGAAAGGCTAGATCGCTTAAAATTTTCGTTCTGCTATTCAATTGATGTATCTAATAATGGGGGGATCAGCTCAATGAACGTCAAAAAATCAATGGTACTGCTAGTGGCTCTTATACTTGTGTTTGTAACAGCATGTTCAAGTAACAAAGGAACGCCCGCACCTGAAGCAACGAAAGATCCAGTCAAGAGCACTGAAACACCGGAAGCTACAGCAAAACCAGAAGAAAAGTATAAAATTACTGGAGCAACTTATATTTTTGGTAACCCGCCTCCGCAAGATGGGCGCGGACAACAAATGTTAAATGAAAAGTTTAATGTTGATTACTTTGCTGAGAAGATTCCTAATGAAAGCTTTATCGAAAAGCTTACAGCTATGGTTTCTGGCGGAAGCATGCCTGATCAAATTAGTTTCCGTTCTGCTAATATCGATTTATTCAATCGTTGGGCTGGCCAGAACGCGTTCTTACCGCTTAACGATTATATTGAGGAATTTGATTATTTGAAAGAAATTCCTGAGGAGCTTTGGCTTCCGTTCACGATCGACGGAAAAATCTACGGTATTCCAACATGGTCACCTGTAGAATCTCAGTCCTTCATGTTGCGTAAGGATTGGTTGGATAATCTAGGTCTGCCGGTACCTACAAGCTATGAAGAACTTAAAGAAGTGGCGATTGCCTTCACGAAAGACGATCCCGACAAGAACAATAAAAACGATACTTATGGTCTAGCTATCGGACAAAATATTAATCCAACTTTCTCAATGGGACCGTATTGGCAGCATGACACATGGTACCACCAGGATGCCGAAGGTAACTTTATTCCTGGCTTGATCTCAGAGGGAAGAAAAGAACTTGTTCAGTTCTTTGGCGATCTTTATCAAGAAAAAGCATTAACAGGCGATTTTGCTGTTGTGAACTGGGCTGACACGAATAACGAATTCTATTCCGGCAAAGCGGGAGCTTTCCTAATCGCACCGCGCGGGATGTCTCAAGATTATATGACAGCTTTGCTCGCTATTGATCCTGAAGCCGAATTCGTTGTACTTGAGCCATTCGCGGCACCAGACGGTTCCAAAGGGTTTGCGGCTGGAACTGGTTTCTCCAGATTTCTATCTTTGAATGCTAAGCTAGCTGATCAACCTGATAAAGTTCGCAAAATGCTGGAGATTCATGGTTTCTCCCGTCAGTACTACCCAGCTTCCTCTACTACATCAGAAAACGAAGATTTTGATTGGTTCTATGGTAATGAAGGAACAGGCTACTCCATGGATGAAAACAACGTCCGTACTGCTCTTACAGAGCCGGGCAGTGGTACAGAACCATTCTTGTACTTCATCGATAGCACATCGTGGGTTGGTGCTGGCGACGATGCAGAATTCGCACTTGCATATACAGATCCTAAGTTAATA
>DXHF01000505.1 GCA_019113605.1 Candidatus Paenibacillus intestinavium | reverse complement strand
AATGAAAAATCGAGGTAATCTCCTAAGAGATTACCTCGATTTTTCTACTTATCTATATTCATTGTTAAGGAATTAAACTTACATCATCACAATTTCTTATACTTACTTACTTACTTACTTACTTACTTACTTACTTACTTACTATTTTTCATATCCATGTAGTAGTCTAGACCAGACAAATACTGTTCTGGTTGCATAACTAATCTTGTAGTAGGTCGGTTGCTCCCAACATAATAGCTTTCTGGAGGGCCAAACCATGTATGGGGTAACTCTTGCTTTGCAAGAACTAACTTTTGTATAACTAATCCCGCATCAATACTATGAATTTTAATAGAGTGAACACCTTGCTCTAGCTTATGGACAGACGCTGATTGATGAATGTTTTCAATAACTCCTCTACCCCAGCTTCCCTTATTAGGATGGCCAGCGATAAAGTTCTCTGCCAAGGAATTAACAATAACCTCTTGATGATCATCGACAGTGATTCCGTACTTTAGCTCAACAACCGTCGTTAAATTATTCGTTGGCGCAGTAAATAGTGTGATCGTATACTCCCCAGGTTCATTAATTTGAACCTTATATTCTACATATGGTGATTCATTAATAGATAATGGCTCATACACATCAGGGTACACCTTTAAGGCCGATAGATGCTTCCCGTAGTTCTCAATAAGCTGCCACTGTCTCTTTGATGTTGAGGATATATAGGCAGCATGTTCTGCTTCAATGGATACTACACCATTATGTTCAATAAAGGTCATATCGGGTAATCCATTTGTATCGATCCATTTCGCTAATACATTCAACTTAATCAATTGTCCTGCGCCATTAATAACTAATTCCGCTTGGGCATCAGTCTGCAGCTTATTCCAATCTACAGATACTAAAATTTGCTTTCCAATTTCAATACTGCCCATCGTGCTATCAACATTCAGCCAATCTACATTAGTTGAGATTGAATAGATAAATGATTCACTACCTCCATTACTAATCAACAAGCTATAGCTTTCATTATTAATACTCGTAAATGCTGGTAACATTGCTTCGCCAGTCGTATAGGATTGCTGACATCCTTCAATATCAAGAATCATTTTCCCTGCTTTATCAAGAGCAATATATTTTGCCGCAGGATACTGCCAGCCATCTGCGTTCCAGCTAACAAATCCAATATGTGGCGAAGACATCATACCATTCCATTTGCCATCGGCTATTTCTTTGTTATACTTTCTCTCAAGCCATTGATCCGCCTCAATCGCCTGATCTACTATTTGCGCATACCAATTAGTATAGCTACTAGCATTCTCACGGTTTGCAAATTTCTCATTAAAGGCTACACTTGTATGCAAAATATGAAGATTGGCGGTAGCAACTGCAGGATAACCAACTAGCTGGTAGTAAGCATCCTTTGCCGCTTCTGGAATGCCCTCATCATCATAGGCTCGGTTTGCCAAATCAAACGATTTTGCAAGGATCTGCTCCGCTTCATTATAATGCTCCGTGCTATAAGTATGCTGATCTAACAATTCTGGCTTACAGCTACTATTCATCTTCGTGTAATCCTTTAAGATTGACGAAATTTGTTCAAGCTTATCTACAGTAACATGCTCTCCAAACTGCTGCTTCACCCACTTATCAATATAAGCTGATGTTTGGTTCCGTCCGTTTTTACCATACGTATCAAAATCATAGGCCAGGTCCATAAAATATGAGATTGGTAGTTCTTGTGGTTTTAGATCTCCGACATTCACAATCCAAATATCTTGAATGCCATATTCATAGGCCATCGTAAGCTGCTCCCATGTTCGCTCAAGCTGTGTCGAATTAATCCATTCATAAGAGCGGGGTCCTCCATGATAATCGAAATGATAATACATTCCCCAGCCTGACTTTCTATCGCGATCTACCGCATTAGGTAGTGTTCGTACATTTCCGAAGTTATCATCACATAGCATAATTGTTACATCTTCTAACTCATTCCATTTCTCCAAGCCTTCAACTTCTTCATTACCATGCCAGCATCTTTCTACTTCTTTATATACCATTAAAACCTTTGGAGCATCTGCAAGTTCCTTCTCTTGCAATATTTTTTTCTGAGCTAGAATAATATCCTTCAGCAGCTCTATATTTTCAGCAAGATCAAGTCTTAGTGAAGAGTCACGTTCTCCTCGCATTCCAAGCGTAATAATGTTATTAAAGTTTTTATTACGCTCTACTCCATCTTCCCAAAACTTTAATATTGCTTCTCTGTTTACACGGAAATCCCAATCATACTTCTGAGTATATTGCTCGTATGTCTTGGACCACTCCTCACCAGAACGACACATAGGCTCATGATGCGAAGTTCCAATAACGATCCCATATTTGTGTGCAAGTTCAGCATTAGCCAGCTTATTGTGTTGCCCATCCTCACTAAATATGGCACTCCACATCGCAGGCCATAGATAGTTACCTTTTAATCTTAATATTAACTCAAACACCTTACCGTAGAACAATTCATTAAAGCCATCAAATTGATTATTTACCCAATTTCCAAGCGATGGCCATTCATCATTAAGAAATATTCCTCTATACTTTACAGATGGTTCTTTGGACACTATATTTAATTGAGATATCTCAATTGAAAGATCTTCTTTTTTGGCAGGAGCTACATCTGCCCAATATACCCACGGACTAATTCCAATTAGCCCAGATAAATGATAAGTACCATATATAGCACCTCGCTTATCACTACCCACGATAACAACTGCATGATCAATTCCTGCTAAAGGCTGTTCTATATATGCAATTTTGAATACTTCCCATTTCCCCTGAATATCGGTAACATCAAGTTTTTTTTCACGTACGAACTGATCAATTAAAGCGTTATTGCCTACTGTGCCTATAATCAATACAGTCCCAGCCAGTTGATTGAAATCGGAGCTCATCTTCAACGTTTTGTTAGTAATTAGCTGTACATCGTTCACGAAAGAATTCGCAACAAGCTCCAGTCCTTCATAATCGAGTCCATTTCTATCCATATAAATTTGTGCAGTTTCTTGACCTTTTACTAAATCTAGATATACCGTTGTAGTACTACTCATCTCAATTTCCCCTTCCAATGTCACTTGTCATTGATTCTATCGCCGCATAATATTATGTAGGTTTAGCGACACTTCACATACTTTAACAGGTTTTAATTTGAATTAATACCCATTAAAATATAGATATAACTGAGGAAAGGATTGATATATATATGACCAATGATTTGCCGCAGATTACAACAAAACAAAGTAAAGGTTTTTATTTTCTATTAGATTCTATTATTGAAGCTACCGCTCAATCAGACGGGAGTTTTCGTCAAGAAATCCATATGGAAGGTCGTCTCGTGGACATGGCTAGACATGCAAGTAGAATAACCGACGACACGCTGTTAGAACTATTAAAAAGTTGCAAGGGCTTCCGTCAATTAGTACATAGTATTGGTATATCTGTCCAATGCGCTGAGCCGGATCAACTAAGTATCCCCTTTATCTATGAAAATTGGGGCAAGACGAACAAATACGAATCGGGAACACGTATGCAAACATTATGTCCAACCGATGGCTCTGAAGTTATTATCCTTCTGAATGATTACAATTGGTCAGAGGAAGATGATGTGCCAGGCAAGCTCAGCTTCGAATTTTCTCGTGTTGGAACGTTAGCCACAGTAAGCGTATTTTTATACTTTAATGAAGGCTTTGAATCACCGCAGCTAGTAGATAATGGTCCTATTGACATTCACTCACCTGCCTATCGCGACATGATCAGCAGATCATTACTACAGCTCGGAAACAATATACGATTAAAAAAAGCAATTGATAAAGCACGAAAAGGTGAGGATGTCACCATCGCCTATATTGGCGGGTCAATTACAGAAGGTGCTAGCGCAAGACCCATTCATAATTCATGCTATGCCTATCAATCCTACACTAACTTCAAACAGCAATATGGTAAAGATAACGGAGAACATATTCACTTTATTAAAGCTGGCGTAGGCGGAACTCCATCAGAGCTTGGTATGATTCGCTACGAAAGAGATGTACTAAAGCATGGAGCTGCTCAGCCAGATATCGTTATTATTGAATTTGCTGTTAATGATGGAGATGATGAAACTAAAGGAGCTTGCTACGAAAGTCTAGTGCTTAGAGCACTACAGGAGAAAAGTGAGCCTGCTGTTATTCTGCTGTTCAGCGTATTTATTACTGACTGGAATTTGCAGGATCGACTTTCACCAGTCGGCAAGCATTATGATCTGCCGATGGTTAGCATTAAGGATGCATTAGTCGAGCAATTTGAAATGACGAAGCAAGAAGGACTTGTCGTTACAAAGCAGCAATACTTTTATGATATTTATCATCCAACAAACATTGGACATACGATGATGGCAGATTGCCTAAGTTTCTTAATTGCCGAAGCTGATCGTAGTGCCGAAAGTAGGCAAGATATTGACTTGAATAAACAACCGATTATTGGTAATGAATTTGTTCATATCAAGCTACTTGATCGCATTCACAACACACATCTCGCGCAAATTTGTGAGGGTAGCTTCCAAGCAACAGATACTGATTTGCATCAGGTGGGACTTGACGATAATACAATTCCAACACCTCAATTTCCACATAACTGGATGCATACTATTGAATCCGGAAGTGATAGCTTTATGATGAAGTTGCAATGCAAAAGTCTACTACTAATATACAAAGATACCGGGAATAAAGAATTTGGAAGTGCAGATATATTGGTAGACGGGAAGTTAGCAACAACGGTGGATCCACTTCTAATTTCATGGACGCACTGTCACCCTATCATTGTATTCAACGAGCAAGAAGCAACGGATCATACTATTGAGATTCGCATGTCAGCAGGCCATGAAGATAAGTACTTCACGATACTTGGCTTTGGAGTTGTGCAGTAAGATAAGATAATAAGTAACCACTGCAACCCGGCTGGCAAAAACAAAATAATATAGCCAGGCTGTAACAATTTCCCACAGAAAAAGTATCGTTCATGCGAAAAAAGTACAATCATTCACGAAAAGTGAGGAGATTGTACCTTTTTCACCTAGTTCAATAACTTGATTCATATCTGTATTATCCTTATCATCGGCAAAACTTCATACATGCCTTCCCAACTTTACGGTAGTGTGGGCGTGAAGTGATTTTCTTTATTTTCATCAGAACTGTCATCCATATCCGCACCAATCATTGTTCCAGTATCATCCGGGTCTTTCATAACTATTTTCGAAATAGCCCAGTAATCCGATGACTCCCTATCTATTCTTTCTACTGTAATGGTGGCATTGCCTGTATCAATGGTTTCAGTCATAGTTATTAGTGGGTATTCAAAAGAAATTTCAATCTTATCCGCTGTTACTTCCTTAGATTGTAGTTTTTCAACTTTTCCCATGCGAGGGCTGGAACCACCAGTTACCCAGAAATGATCTTCGAATTGTTGCTTTGTTTGTTGACGTAGCTCTGGTGATAGAACAGCATATTGCATAGCACCACTTCTACTCTGAACTCCCTTAATCCAAGTCTGAACAGCATCTTCTGGAGTCGCTGCAATTAGCGCATTCTCTAGACTATTCACTTGCATTGCCACATTAGATGATTCTGGCGTAGTAATAAAGATACTTTTATCCTTATAAGTTACTTCTCCATTGAATTGATCAACAATAGATCTTAGAGATACCATTGATGTACCTTTTACCACATTCAATTTCAATGCACTGCCGTCAAATTCTATATTATTAATAAATATCCGTACATCTGGTGATTTGGCTAAAACCGCACCCGACATCATAAGAAATACTGCACATGAAGCAATGAGAATCTTAGATTTCTTCTTCATTTGACATTCCCCTTAATTAATGGAAATATTTGGATATAATTACAGACGGATATTACGGTCGTTAAGTTGCAACCTTAAGTAGAAAGTTGTATTGAGAACGAAATACTTATGCACTTTAGAATGCTTGCTATTCGGTTATTCTATGCCTTGTTTCTGCACTATGGTCTTCCTTAAAGCGTCTTTTTTACAACATTGGACATTATTTGATCATTACAATCACTAAATGCCAATCGACTAAAATTGTAGGCACCGTTATTCCAAACTTTGAAATCATGATAACCATCTTTAATTAGAATTTGATAGTAATTAGCGAGATGATTTCCCGCTTCGTGTATTAGCTGATCTGTCGAATTAAGAAAACTGTTATTTGCGATTCCATCTTCACTGCCACAGGTAGTGTATAACAATTGAAGCTTATGGGTGCATGACGACAGACTGGATCCAAGAGTCTTGCCGTCACTCGACGTAGGAGCGTTTGAAAAAGCTCCCACATAATCAAATAAATCTATCATTCCAAGGGCAAGCACAGTCTTATCTAACCCGTTGTCCCAAGGACTATCCGTTCCAGTGAATAACGTGGAATCATGTCTGTAACCCCCGACAATTAAGTTCAGAGCTTGCATTCCACCCATTGATAATCCAGCAATCGCTCTTCGCGTGCGGTTATATTTTATTGCCTCTGGTGATGTATCTGTAATATCAGCGTAAGTATTATAGTTTGATTCTATAAATGGCATTAGATCATGTCTCAGTTCATAATCGAAGTAATAGAATCCTAGCATATTCGTTCCCTCGGAATTGAAGGAACTGTCCATCCAGTCATAGGCGCTTCTTCCATTGGGGAATACAATAATTAGCGGTTCCATATCGCCATTTACAATGAGATTATCAAATATATTGCAAATGATGAATCGATCATTAACCTTACCGCTACCCCTTAACCATTCAAATTGATCCCCACCTACGCCATGAAGTAAATACAATACATTGTATTTGACGGTTTTGTCGCTGGGGTCATAACCTGCTGGCAAATAGACGTTACATTTCTTCATCAGGGTATCACCCGTAACTATTTCTCTTCCAGCTTCACTGTTATCGATATTCCGATTAGTTACAAGCTGTCGATTGTCATTAATGTAGTTGCTTACCTTATAGGTAACCTCTTCAACCGTACCTTGAAGTTCTTTATTAACCGCACCTACATATTTTTCAGGTAATTCCGTCAAATTGATGCTTCTCATCGATTATTATCGTCCCTTCAGCTATATATTTGTTTACAATAAGTAAAGATTATAAATTTCCTTCTCATTAGATCAATATTATCACGTGGATTAAGGAGCGGTAACCTTACAAACTTCATATCTTTGCCTATGAGGCTCTTTAGAATGCTAACTTAGTGTCATGTCCATTTCTTGCTGGAAGCGAAATAATTATTGTGGTTTTCCCTGTTCCCATTAAAAAATCTAATCCTTTTACTTTCTTGTGTAACATAAAAAGTCCTCTTAATGTTTTAAGAGGACTTATCGGATATTTCATTAAATTATGACTACCGCTGTTTTTGTTATCTAAGGTTACCATGCTCTAATCACTTTGTCTTTCATAAATAATCCCTCTAATTCGTTCCTCACTTAAATTGAAAATTACGGCCAATTTCGCTATGCTTAACCCCCCGTAATATCTTCGGGTTATTTCTTCATTTCGCTGTTCCATTTCATCCCGAATCCCCGTTGAACTTCCCCAGTTTTGACGTTCGGTTTGTGGAATATAGATGTGCTTTCCTTTTACATACTTTTGAATTTCTTTAATTAAACTTTCTGGCAACACTTCTTTGGCATTAACATATTTTTTCATAATGATAATCCCTTTATATATTTCTATGAAGACGGAGTATATTAGTATTTTCAAAATTTTCGTTATGGAACCCCTCGGTAACCATCGCAGCAAAAACATTAAAGTTTTTCAATGTAATTCGAGTAATAACATGATATATATTTAATTGTTTCATCGAAAACAGAGTACCTATCAGAAATCTTCTTATTTCATTATGATTCAAAAGATATTTCGGTCTCACATGCAGTCCGAACGAATAAGCATCGAGGAATTCATTATCAGTACCTCTATTACATAAATCAACCCTATAATAAGCAATACCAGCAATCTCATTCGATACATGATCTCTAAGCGTGAGTATTACTTGATCTGGATTTCCATTTGAAGAATATTGATCTTGAAATGACTCTGCCATTGCCTCTTCTCCATCTTCAATCAGAACTCGCTTAATATCATCATAATTCATTTCTAAAGTTGGCTCTATACCTGTTAAATCCATGTGCTCGGGTTCATTCCACTCTCTTAAATCCAGTAATAATGTGACATGCCCATACTCATCCGCAATAAACCCTAGCTTTTCCCATAAAGATATCCCCTTATTTCTCACTTGCCCAAACTTCGTAGAAGTAAATACAAAGATTTTAGTTCCACCTATTTCTTGAATATAAGACCTGCACTTATTCAATAAATCTTCAAGCACATTGTCAAAACCATCTAGAAACCCGAATGTAATATACCCATTTTTCGCCATCCTTGAAGGAGAAACTCCCATGAAAGCTACGATTGTATTGTCCTTTACAGCAATAAAACCATTAATTGAGTTATCCGGATTACAATATTCTTTTTTCAATTCTTCTCTATCCCCAATAAATGAGACCTTTTCATTACCTGAAAATCGTTGAAGAGTATCGTTAATTAAGTTGTACATGGCTTCAAAGTCATCAGTTTCCTTCACAGCTCTAATCTGAATCATGCTCTTTATCCCCTTTCGTTCCCGCTACTCATATTATCGCAAAAATTGACGTCGGATAAAATATCGAAGATTATTATAAAAATAATCAAACAATTGATTATTTTATTGCTGATGAGATTTATCAATATTCGCAATCCAAAGCTAACGTTAACCGTCAGTTCAATCTTTAATGACTTCTGATAAGACTTGTTTATTGTATGCATTCGCGAATTGGGTAAAAATCCTGTCTGAGAATTGAACAAAGGGCTGCCTCCCGGCAGCCCTTTCATTATTGAACTATAGGTAACAATAGGTAAGCGTTTAAGTGATCTCCAGCTTTTCCCCATCTTCATACTGTACCGACTCAATTTATTATCCATATATTCAACACTTTGGTTCGGGCTGCTGAAGCCAATCCATTCATACTTAAACCTCTCCCATTAGCCCTTCCAGGGGTCTTCCTGCAGTCTTCCGTAGGCTGCACCAATGCTGCTTCCTTCCAACAGGCAGGCCTTAATTTTTTTCTGTAAGGATGTATGTTCTGGAAGTTCGTGTATTGGAATATCAGTTCTTCCATAAACCCATCTGATAGAGCTGTCGTTCGTATCATCTACACGTATCAAGTCGAATGTCTTCTGAAAGCGGACTATATTCGAGCTCTCCAGTAGCAGCTTAGCAAGGACAGGGGAAAGCAGCCAGGAATCACATACCATATCCGACTGTCCATACTCCGGAAAATATTTTGCGAAAAATTCCCTAGCTTCTTCATATGAATTCCGCAAACTCTCGCGCCTCATATCCGCATCAGCGGGGATATGTATATTTATTAACTTGTTTTCTTCCTTCTCGATCATTTCATATTCAAGTGCACCGATTCGGAATTCGCGAAGTGAAACCTGTCTTGGAAACCACCATCCCCACGTGAATTCATATGTCCCATACACCTCGTAATGTTCCTTAATAAATCGGGTACAGAACTTTATCGTATCCGTAAATATTGTCTCGCTGATTCCTCTTTTTTCGTATTCCCTATGTGTCTCTACTGCACGTAGAAGCATAAAAGTGAGCATTTTGCTCCCATCCGGATCCTCTCCCAGAACCCCCGCTATTTCTTTAACTCCCTTTTCCCAGGTAGATGGATCATACAGAGCAGCAGAAAAGGGCTTTACTGTTTTCTCATCAAATCCGCCTGCAAAGTCAAGCACTTTTCTTATCATTTGATCCGGTAAGCAAATACTTTCGCACACTTCTTTTAAAGTCATATTTATATTCTCCTGTATCAGATAATAGCAATATTTCGTTAATTTAGGGGAAAACGCAGCCGGATCACGGTTACAAATCAAGATATACTTCCACATAACTGCCCATTAGCTAATGAGTAACGTCAGTCCGATACTGTATTTCTTCTGACATTACGTCAAATAGTTTAATCTTCTTTCGTTATCTACTTTAAGCTATCTAATTCCTCAGTTACTTTTTCAATTAGCTTCACAAAAGATGCTAATTCTTGAGATCTTTCTACTTGATTATGAGAATAAAGCGAATTATGTTCTGAGTCTCTTTTCACTTTAGTAAGTGTAGAATTAATATTGTTTAATCGGCCTTCAATCGTTCCTAATGAATCCTTAGAACGATGTGCTAGCTTTCTAACTTCGTTCGCAACGACTTCAAAGCCTCGTCCGAATTCTCCCGCTCTTGCCGCTTCAATGGCAGCGTTTAAGCCTAAGAGATGAGTTTGATCTGCTACTTCCTTCATCATCTCACCAATCTGATGAATAGATTCGACCTCTTTGTCCAAATACAGTACATTTTGATGCGTTTTCTCTTGATAATCAGCATTTTTAGATACGGAATCTTCAATCGATTCGCTACTATCTTTCAACTGTACCATTAGAGACACCAATTCTTGAACTGCAGAGCTAACTCCAGTTAGCAAATGATTTTGCTTTTCTAAGAGATGCTCAATTTTGGCTTTTTCATCAGTTTCATATGCTTCCAGCACTAATTGTGAATCAAAATTAAACATTTTCGTCAAAGCATGAACTACATCGATCCATTCATCTGGCATGACCTGTTTAAACAACATTGTAGCGATGTCCAAATATATAATATATGTACCCAAATACCAATTTGTTGTTAGTCCAATACGAGAGTGAATCTTTCCGATAAACAAACGTCGCTCAACAAATTCTTCATCGATGATACCAAATGCCATAGAACGAAAATACCATCGCTGTGTTTCCTTTAACCGCTCCAAAGTGCTATGTTGTTCTATAATGGCACGTAATTCAGGTTGAGCTAGCACTTGTATATATATATCATCCACAAGCTGATCGACAATAAGTTCAAATTCCTTTTCTTTGCTTTTCAATAAACTCAAATCTGCTTCAGTAATACCAATATAACTAATTTGTTGTTGTCGTGCTGGTCCAAGATTAATCATAAATGGCTCACTCCCCTCATCATGTTATTGCATCGTGATAATTATCACTTTATCATCTATTAATAATCATCATACCGCAAAAGATTAAGGGTGAATACTATGAACATGTCGAAAAAACAGATTTATTGAATTAATTAGCGCCCCTTCCAAAAAAATTAGCCGTTCATCTCTCACCTAGCAAAGAAAGCTAAGTGATAAACAAACGGCTTCAACTTATTTAGCTACTAATTATTAGCATTAACCCATGCTCCACCTAGATCGGCAGATTGTAATTCAGCTTCAATAATTTCCATTGTTCCTGCCGCACTTTCAGGTAAGCAAGTATCAAGAGACGTCTCATTCAAAATCGCATTGATAAAGTAAAGCATTTCGTAATAATAGCCAGATTCAGCAGAAAGCTCGGCAATATAGCCAGTTTCATTATTCGGATTAACGTGAACTACGCCATCTTTGAATACGATATTTCCTTTTTCAAAATTAACGCGATATGTCATCTCGAAGCCGTGCTCACCCTCTAATGTCCAATCCGCTTGAGCATTTATTACCTTGCCATCTTCAAATACATAGTTCGTAGAAACAATATCATACCCATTGCTTGAAACTACCGTTCGGCCTAATGTCGATACTTTATTTGGCTTTCCAAATAACCAATGAATCATATCCGTATCATGTATATGCATATCTAGTAAGCAACCACCACTTAGCTCTCCATTCATAAACCAGCCCTTTGGAGCCCCTGATCCTCTGAAGAAATATCCTCCCGTAACTTGCCCAAAGCGACTACTTTCCACATGATCCTTCAACAGTTCATATGCAGGCCAAAAACGCAAACATTGCCCTATCATAAGTTTTTTTCCACTTTGGTTAGCTGCTACTGCCATTTTTCTAGCTTCTTCAGCAGTTCTTGCAGCTGGCTTCTCACAAAATACATGATAGCCACGTTCCAAGAGATTACAAGTAAGTTCAGCATGTAAATAAGTTGGTAATGTAATATCGATCATATCCAATTGTTCATTCACTAACATATCTTCAATATTCTCATATAGTTGATATGGTGTTAAGTCATAGATTTCCTTCTCAGTAGCCATATTCCCTTCAGCTTTCGATGATTTTAGCTGCTCGATTTGAAGATCACAAATGGCAGTCAATTGAATCTGATGACCTTCATTCATTAAACGCTCATAATTATCAAAGTGCATTCTTCCCATAAATCCAAACCCAATTAAACCTATTTTCAACATTTCTATTCCTACTTTCTGCCTAATATGGCGTCCATTGAAGCTGATGTATTGTATATGATCTGATTAGCATGATGGGTATAACCAGGAATCATTTCCGCCGTAACATAATTAGTGTAGCCAATCTCCTGCAGTGCCTCGATAACTGCTGGATAATTCACATCTCCAGCTAGCAGATCAACGAAGCCATGTAAGCCTCCTGCTTGACGTCGGTAATCTTTAAAGTGAACTTTCTTAATACGATGACCTAATATTGTAATCCAATGCTCCGGATAACCATTTTGTACGGCATTGCCAACATCGAAATACGATCCTACATACTCTGAACCCGTAGCATCAATAAATGTTTTCATCTCTAATGGTGAAAGTAAAAATTTGTTCCACACGTTTTCAATTCCAATATGAACATTGTTAGCTTTAGCATCAGCAGCTAGTTTACTTATAGCCTCTAATGCTCGATCGTAAGCGCGATCGTACTGTACAACTTCACTACCAGGAATAAAATCAACACCTACTGCTCCGGGAATAACTAATATTGTATCAACACCGAATGCAGCAGCTAACTCTAATTGTTTTTTGCAAACATCGATAGCCTTGTCACGCTTCTCCTGAGACTCACTTGTCATCGCATAATCCCAGTATAAGCCAGTTGCTAATCCGCATATCTCAAGATTAGCTGCCTCTAATTGAGACTGAATCTCACGAACCTCTTTGTCCGTTGTTTGTAGTCCTAGCTCTCCAGATTCATTAAGCGATAACTCAATGCCTTCAAACCCAGCATCTTTGGCAATAGTGATACAATCCGCAATAGATGTCCCATCTTGAAACGACCAAATATTAATACCTTTTTTCATTATGTTATTTCCTCCTACTACATTTTTTATTTGTGTTGCCTTCATAGCATAAAAGTAGTTGTCGATAATTTGTATTCATAATTCCTAGCACTTGCTTACCTATGAGTATACGAAAAAAACACACGTAATTATTTAGATGAATTAGATATTTCGTGGACTATTCCGACATCTTTTATGTATTGAATAAATTAAAAATTATAATCGTTAACCTAAGTGAAAAATAGTATTTTAAGTGCATAAGATGTTTTGGCATTTTGGCATTATCTTGCATTATTCCGTTTAAGCTTGAAATTCACTAATCAGCTTTACGTTGAATATAATAGTGCCTTATAATGAAGGCAAATAGCTTATGCTATCGATGAACTTTTCATTGCCAAAGATTTCTATCAAGATGCTTATGAAAAGTTGAAGGAGGACTAATTTTAATGGAAACGCCGTTTAGAGAATGGTCTCCGAGTGTTCACTATGCGCAAACGCAAACAATGCCCCGCGGTAGACTGCCAAAAAGGAGATTATATGATTTCGAGTTGCTCTATGTCAGTCATGGAGAAGCCGCTACCGAAATGAACGGACAACGATATGTATTACAAGAGGGACAATTAATCTTTTTATCTGCAGGAGTCTATCATCAAAATGAGATTGTTTCACGTCCAAATGCCCAATTTATTGGTATCCATTTTGACTTTTTTGATGATCTAGATATTCAAACTGAAGAGGATATGGTCGTTAATGAAGAAAGGGTACAGCTAAATAAGTTTTCTGTCGAAGCAATTGCGTCTGCTTTCTCTCCTTTTTCAGTGGACCCTGTATATACACCACCTTTAGCATGTGTGCAGCTTATGGAACAACTGGTATATGAATTTACAAATAGATAGCTCGGCTATGAATTAGTATGTAAAGCATTAATGCTGCAAATATTGGCCCATCTGTTGAGAACACAAATAACACGACAGTTAGAGGATAAATCCATTCACAATGTCGCTATTAAGAAACTGATGGACGCTATTCAATTGGATCCGTCCGCTGGTTGGAATAATAAAGTTCTAGCCGAAGCGATGTGTTTGAACGAGGACCATATGGCAAAGCTATTCAAGAAGGTAGCTAGAATGTCTCCCGGTGAATATGTAAGCCTTGTCCGACACCATCATGCTAGACGACTATTACGAGAAACTAACCTTTCTATCGAAGCAGTAGGTGTAAGCGTCGGTTATCAAGATCCTCATTATTTCAGCCGTGTATTTCGCAAGCATGAAGGAATCTCGCCAAAAGAATACCGTAAGCTGTCCCGAATCTTGTAACTAGTAAACGAATGTAGCAGGAGCAAAGATTTGCACATTGTGAATCCCCCTCATATTTCCCATAATTAAAGCGTATACAACTATTACTCGACATAGCTTATACTGCTAAGGGGGGAAATTCCATGTTTAATGTACTGCTTGTTGATCCAAACGATTATTCACTCCAGCAAACAACGAATCTAATTGAGCGATTAGACATTAATGTTAACGTAGCTGCTCATACTACTCAATTCGATCATGTAACTTCGTTCATCGAGTTACAGTCGTTCTCACTTATCGTAATTAATATTAATGGCTATAATACTAGCGGACTTATACTTTGCAAAAAAATACGTTGTAAAAGTCGTATTCCGATTATTCTTATTGGTGGGAAAAACGACTTTCAAATTGCCAGAAAAGCATTAACATATCAAATTAATGACTATCTACCTGCGCCCTTGCGTGAAGGAGCATTTAAGTCTAGCTTACTAGCTATTAAGCAAACGCTTACAAATAATTATTTATTTGAAGCTGATGAATTATCTCAATCTTTGTTACATAACAAAAAAGAGAAGCATTCAGCTTCGATTATTGATACCGTCAAAAAATATGTGCAGGATGACCTCCATCAAAATATAACATTAAAAAAAATATCAAGTATGCTTCATTTTAATTGTGCTTATTTGGGGCAAAAATTTAGATTGCATGAAAATATGTCCTTTAATGAATATTTACTTCAGCAAAGGATGGAAAAAGCAAAGTTTCTGCTGAAGAAGACTGATATGAAAATATATGAAATTGCCAATGAAGTTGGCTACAGAGAGATCGATTGGTTCTATAAAAAGTTCAAGCAATATACTGGATTAAGCTCCAATGAATATCGTAAGAAATATGAATTTTCTCCAGCAAATTAATGTTACAAAACAAAAAAACACCAGCTATTGGTGTTTTTTCTACTTCTATTGGATCAACGTATATGCTCCATCAATTAACTTCATAAAGTGGAAATAGTCCACATCAATATATCCCCCTGCTTGTATAGCGGCATAATAATACAATCCGATGCGATAGCCCATAAAATGATCCAATGTATATTTCATCGCTAAAGGACGACCAATTTCGCTCCATTTTCCTTCTTCTGCACCATAATAAAACTTAGCAATATCTGTACTATTTTCAAAGTTAAATTCAATTTTGAGATAAATACTGTTATGTTCATATGGAATAGACTGCACTGCCTCCTCCATGCCGTCGCCGTCGTTGACACTCATGACAACCGCTTTATTGCCATCGCCATCTACCTTTACTCCGACAGTCCCAAATAGATTTTGCAGTGCAATGAAGCCAGCATGATCACCGGGCTTCATATTAGAAAGATCGATTACAGTCGTTGCGATACATGCTGGACCTTCCGTACGCTGTGTCAACGTGTTACGGGCCTTTAATACACTATCAACAACATTGCCAGTCGTTAGCCTTAAATGGCTTGTCCGCGATGTTACAGACCAAAGCTCGTTGTTTGGATTATGGTTCCATTGCCAATTCAATGCTAGCTTATTAGCTTCGTAATCGAACTCATCACTAATGATTATTGGCTTTGTAGCGGTGTAGGGGAAATCTGTTGTAAACTGATTTGGAGCCTTACCCTCATTACCCAAAACTGGCCAGCCTTCATGCCATTCCATCGGCAATACTACTGGTATTCTTCCAACTGCATCATGATCCTGAAACAGTAATGTATACCATTGATGATCTGCCGTCTCAACAACGCCACCTTGAGCAATTCCTTTGTTATGATAGCCCATATCATCATCCAAAATAATTTTCCGTTCATAGGGTCCTAGCAGTTGACTTGAACGATAGCATACTTGTCTGCGGCGCTTATTGCCTATTGTCGGCCATTCTATAAAGAACAAATAGTACATTCCATTTATTTTATAAGCATGACAGCCTTCGCATTGTAATCCAATACCTTCACTTTCAGTTTCGAGTAATAATTGGACTATGCCACCCTCCTTGAGACCAGTTGCATCTTCTGTAAGCTCAGTAATATAAATACCACCATTTCCATAAATAACAAACACTCGGTCCTCGTCAAATAAAATGCTCGGATCATGGAATAAGCCTTTAATTATGGAGCGCTGCCATTTGCCGTTTTCAATATCATCCGTACTGTACATATAGAACTGATGCGCATCATTGCTTGAAAAACAAACATAGTATATACCGTTTCGTTCGCGTAAACTAGCTGCCCAAGATCCTTGACCATAAATATTTTTCCCATCAATCATATTATGAGCATCATTATCCTCGAAACTATCATACACATAGTTGACAATTTCCCAATTCAATAGATCCTGTGACTTCATAATTGGACAACCAGGCATCGTATGCATACTTGTACTTACCATATAATAAACATTGCCAACACAGATAATATCAGGATCCGGTACATCAGCCCAAATAATTGGATTCGTAATTTCCATCATTCACTCTCTCCCTCTATCTCTATAGCGACCGGACTCATTGCACCAGCTAATATTATATGTGCTGTCACGGCATAATATCGCATATCTACACCCATTAGTTTCCGCTCGAAACGCTATTTATTATTAATGATATTCCAAAATGACTGCTTCGGCTGATGCAACGCATCAAATAGAAACGGCCAATTCTTCCGATTCTGCACTGGGAAATGATCTAGCCATGTATAATCATCCGCTGCACCCCAAAATGTTACTGAAGTAATATGCTTGCTATACTCCCTAAACACTTTAAATATTTGATCATATCGCTCCGCTTGTTTTTCGAGCATAGCTTCTGTTGGAGCGCTGCAGTCGGTGCGGCGATCATCGAAATGGAACATCGATAGATCCATTTCAGTGATATCGAGTGTTACACCCAGACTAGCATATTGTTCAATCGATCTGCGAATATCATCAATAGCAGGATGATCTAGATTCCAGTGTGACTGCATACCAATACCATGAATAGGTATATCCTTTTCCTTCAACGATTTTACTAAGCGATAGATTTTTTCTCGCTTTACAGCATCTGACTCATTGTAATCATTATAGAATAACAATGCGGAAGGATCGGCTGCATGAGCATATTCAAATGCTTTTGCAATAAATTGCTCGCCTGCAATATCAAGCCACTTCGATGAACGCAGCAGCTCATTCCCGCTGTCCGATATTGCTTCATTAACAACATCCCAAGCGTAAATATTACCTTTATATCGAGTAACTACAGTATCTATATGAGTTTTCATTCGTTCTAATAGTGTTGCACGATCAACGATGCCACCTGAACGTTGTTCAAAAATCCAAGCAGGCGTTTGATTATGCCATACTAGCGTATGACCTCTCACTCCCATATTATTCTGTTTCGCAAATTCTAGCATCCGATCAGCGGCTTCAAATTGAAACTGCCCTTCAATTGGCTGTAACCTTTCAAACTTCATCTCATTTTCTGCTGTAATACTGTTAAAATGCTGCTTCAATAATTGCTGATGGCTAATAAGCGTCTTTGTATTAACTGCCGCTCCAATTAGAAAATGCTCTTCGTACTCCTCGGATAGTTTCAGTAAGTCTCTATGCTCTATCGTTTTCACTTGATCATCGCCTCCTAAGTTTTTGTCTCTCTCCTTATATGAATGAACTATATCGTTTCCTAGAATGAACGACAACCTGTTGATATGTGGACTTATACCTTCCTAATTATAGGTAGGTAACAAGGCTGTCTAATGTCGAATCACCTATAACGTGGGATCGGTCATTTTTTTGGAGTTTATAACAAATTTAATATATGCTTATCTCTATATTCCTGTGGAGAATGGCAAGTTGCTTTTTTGAAAAAACGATTAAATGAAGTCGCACTTTCGTATCCAACTCGCCGAGCAATATCACTTATTCGTGAATTTTCACTTTTGAGTAAATCCTTCGCTTTTATTAAACGAGTTGAATCAATAAACTCCGTCAAATTTCTACCCGTTTCCTGTTTATAGATGCGTGACAAATACGACGGATTGAGATGCACTTGCTCAGCTAATCTCACTAGAGATAAATCTTCATCCAAATTCTCCTTAATAAATCCTTGTAAGAAGTCAATGATATTGTCTGCTCGTTTCTTTTGTTCTATTGTTTGCATATTAAAAAGAACTGAAGCCAGCTCCATCAAATATAACGACGCATCTCCCCATGAATCAAAAAATTCAGTACGCATCAGTTTTATTTTGCCCATTTGGAGCACTACTTTTTCGTTGAGTCCCCATCTGTTGATATATGACATTAAATACAAAGAAACAGTATAAAATGCTTCCTGTGCAATTACGTTGCTTTTACTATGAATCCCCCTTAAAGGAATAAGGAATTGCTCTAAAGCTTCATAAAAACTTTCCCTTTGCCCTGATTCCAAATACTGCTCAATAACAGCAAGGTTTTTAAGCTTAAGCGTTTTTAATAACTTCCCGCCTTCCACGCATTCTACATCGTAGGTGTCATCAGGGACAGATTCATCACCAGTATTGTCATCAAGCTCACTGTCAATTAATAGTATTTTATTTTCGATACCGATCCGATAGTTAAGTAGATGTTGTAAAGAATGATATTGATTGGCTATCTCATCCCATCTGCTTGCTTTACTGCCGACTGTCAAGCTAATAGGCATATTGAACTTCTCTTGTGAAGCTGATTGAATAACTTCTAATATCCCTTTAAGAAAGGAGAGTGTCTTATTGTAAAACTGATCCCTCATTTCTGCATCTATTGAAATTGAGCTAGATAATGATTCTTTAGGCTGCACAAAAATGACAAAGCGACGATTTTCGTCCAATATAATGGATACATTCAAATGAGTGGCTATATATCTTTGAATAATTTGACGTACAGAATATAGCAGTTGCATCTGTTCCATGTAATCGCAATTTTTTGGAAATTTATCGATCATTCCTAATACTAATGTAATTGGCCATTGCACATTAAGCGGGATTGATAGTTTTCCGAATTGCTCCTCCGTAATTTGTACGCTTCGATCACCCTTTAAAATGCACATTAAATAGTCTTCTTGAAACAAATCCAGTGCCATGTGAACTTGATTTTTTGCATTACTAATTAAATCCTCCGTTTTAATTTCTTTACGGATTTTCGATATATTCTCTTCTACAACCTGAATAACTTTTTCGATATCTTCCGACTTCAGAATATAACTGAC
>DXHF01000504.1 GCA_019113605.1 Candidatus Paenibacillus intestinavium | reverse complement strand
ATATTATCATGCTGATCCTCCTGGACGAGTAGCTTGAAGGCGATCCATATAAGCAGTAATCCGCCTACTAAGTGCAACCATGGTCGATCAAGTAATTTCACAACAAGTAAAGTTGCGATTATTCGAATAGCAATCGCACCGACTGTACCCCAAATAATTGCTTTCTTCTGTTGCTCCTTCGGTAAATTGCGAGCAGCAAGAGCGATAACAATAGCGTTATCTCCTGCAAGAATGAGATCGATAAATATAATGTTGATCAAGGCAAGCCAAAATTCTGCTGAAAAAACGTTCATGGTGAATTTTCTCCTTTTGAAATTTATGTCATATTGATACAAGCTTATTCATACCTCTAGTAATGAGGAGGGGAATTTGTGGACAGCTTAATTATTTTCGTTGAAATCGTATTAATAAACTTGTTATTAAGTGGTGATAATGCCATCGTTATTGCGATGGTAAGTAATCAACTTCCAACACATCAAAGAAATAAAGCGATATGGTGGGGAACGTTAATCGCAGTGTTTCTAAGATGTTTCCTTGTACTGCTTGCCTTACCATTGCTTCAAATACCTTATCTTCAAGCGGTCGGTGGATTGCTCTTGTTGTATATTGCAATTAAATTACTAATTGATATACAACGGGCAGAGCATCAAGCTATGGATGTTAAAAAATTGACATTAATGAGTGGAATCTGGACCATAATTACGGCGGATTTCGTGATGAGCTTAGATAATGTATTAGCAATAGCGGCAATTGCTAAAGGTGATTTTGTTCTTATTATGCTCGGAATTGCGCTTAGCATTCCCATGATTATTTGGGGAAGTAAACTATTAGATCATTTAATGAAAAGATTTCCTTTTCTTGCTTACATCGGTTCGGCACTACTTGCGTTTGCTGCTGGAGAAATGCTAATAAGAGATCAAGGTTTATATACTATCTTCTTTTATAAAATGGCAGGTTCGATTACATTAATTCCATTATTATGTATTCCGATCGTGATCATTGCAGCAATCTTAAGACAAAAACCGAGACTAAAATGAAAAAAATAGACATGTTTTCAGCTTTTTTTGAGCTGGGAATATGTTTTTTTGTGCAAACACACTCAGAACCCTAGTTTTTTTGTCGCAATTCCGTTAAACTAATAAAGATATAGATACAGTAACAGGTAATTATAGAATTAAGGAGCGGAACGCATAATGAATAATAAGTATTCCGCGGGGATAATTTTATTGCTAGCGGGGGCAGTCATCCTTCTCGGTAAATGGGGAGTGTTTGGTTTTCTCAGCTCGATATTCTGGCCGATATTAGTTCTCATTTCAGGGATTCTTATTCATGTCCTTTATTTCGGTCGAGTACTTCCAGCAATTACATTAGTTCCAGGCGGCATGTTGGTTGTGTATGCGATACTTTTTATTTTCTGTAATGCACTTGGTTGGAGTAAATTGCAATATCTTTGGCCGCTGTTTATTTTTGGTGTAGCGCTAGGTATGTATGAGTACTACCTGTTTGGATCACCGAGACAGCGTTATATAAAGACAGCTGCTATTGGGCTTGGCGTGGCGTCAATTATTGGGTTGTTGCTTATTGCATTGTGGGGCTGGGGTATTTATGTCGTAGCGCTATTATGTCTAGGTAGCGGTCTTTACTTGATGTTTGGTACACGTAAGCGCAGGTAGACAACAGAGTTTAACTAAAGAAAATGGAGTGGTAACAGTTAATGAAGGCAAGAGAAAATTTACGTAACATAGCAATTATTGCGCACGTAGACCATGGTAAAACGACATTGGTTGATAAGTTGCTTCAACAATCAGGAACGTATAAGGATCACGAATCTGTACAAGAACGTGCAATGGATTCAGGTGATATCGAGCGTGAGCGCGGTATTACAATTTTGGCGAAAAACACAGCTATTAACTACAAGGATTATTTGATTAACATTGTAGATACTCCTGGGCATGCTGACTTCGGTGGCGAAGTAGAACGTATTATGAAAATGGTTGACGGTGTATTACTTGTTGTTGATGCATTCGAAGGTTGTATGCCACAAACGAAGTTTGTACTTCGTAAAGCTCTTGAATCTAACTTGACGCCAATTGTTGTTGTTAACAAAATTGACCGTCCTAATGCTAGTCCGACTCAAGTTATTGATGAAGTATTAGACTTATTCATTGAATTAGGTGCTAATGATCAGCAATTAGAATTCCCGGTTGTATATGCGTCTGCATTAATGGGAACTTCGAGCTTAACTCTTGAAAAGCAAGATGAGAACATGCAAGCACTTTACGAAACGATTATTGAGAATATCCCAGCTCCTACTGAGAGCACGGTTGATCCTCTTCAATTTCTAGTTACGTTGCTTGATTTCAATGAATATCTTGGTCGTATTGCGGTTGGTCGTGTAAACCGTGGTATTATTAAACAAGGTCAAACGGTAGCTGTTATTAACCGTGAGGGCGTTACAAAGCAAGCTCGAATTGAGAAACTATTCGGTTTCCAAGGATTAAAACGTCTAGAAATCGAAGAAGCAGGCGCTGGTGATATCGTTGCCATTGCAGGTATTCGTGAAATTAATATTGGTGAAACGATTGCTGATCCAACGAATCCAGAAGCATTGCCAGTATTGAAAATCGATGAGCCAACATTGCAAATGACATTCCTTGTTAACAATTCTCCATTTGCAGGTCGTGAAGGTAAATGGGTTACATCTCGTAAACTTCGTGAGCGTCTATTCAAAGAACTTGAAACGGATGTAGCATTACGCGTTGATGAAACGGATAGCCCTGATGCATTTGTCGTATCTGGTCGTGGTGAGCTTCACTTAAGTATTCTTATTGAGAATATGCGTCGTGAAGGATTTGAACTACAAGTTTCCAAACCAGAAGTTATTGTTAAAGATGTTGACGGCGTGAGATCCGAGCCTTATGAGCGTCTTCTTATCGATGTACCAGAAGAGAGCATGGGTTCTGTTATGGAAAGTCTAGGAACTCGTAAAGCTGAGATGATGAATATGGTGAATGATGGCTCTGGTCAAGTTCGACTTGAATTCGTTATTCCTGCTCGTGGTTTGATTGGCTACCGTACTTCATTCCTAACACTAACTCGTGGATATGGAATTATGAACCATGCATTTGATAGCTATGGTGAATATGTACCTTCAAACGTAGGCGGTCGTCACTCAGGCGTTCTAGTAAGTAGTGAAAACGGAACAACAACATTCTATGGTATGATGGGTGTTGAAGATCGTGGTCTTCTATTCTTAGAGCCAGGTGCTGAAGTTTACGAAGGTATGATCGTTGGCGAACATAATCGCGATAACGATATTATCGTTAACATTTGCAAAGAAAAACAATTAACAAACGTTCGTTCAGCAGGTAAAGATGATACAGTTAAGTTGAAAACACCAGTATTATTCTCGCTTGAACAAGCACTTGAATATTTGAATGATGATGAATATTGTGAGATTACTCCTAAAACGATTCGTCTTCGCAAAAAAATTCTAAATAAGAGTGAGCGTGAACGTGCTGAGAAGCATCGCAAAACAGCTCTAGCGAACGCTAACTTATAATAATAGTGTGCATGTGAGGAGGCTTTAAGAATGCAAGCATGGCTAAGTGAGCATATGCTCATTTCATATCTACTCATTCTTGGGATGACTTTTTTTATCTTTCAGAAGGTATTCCGTCCTCAACAGGCTAGACTACCATTAATTCGTGAGATTCTTATGTACGCAACAATGATTTTTGGGTCAGCGATTCTGCTTATTATGCAAATAGATAAGCTACCGATTATTCAATGTATGGCCATTGCAATTGTTATGATGATTACACTTCGTTTGCGTCAGTTATATGATGGCTGGAAGCAAAAATCTTCAGCAGATAGCAATGTCAACACTGAAACAAAGTAATGATCTAATGAGAGCAGCACTCACACCATCCGTCTTTACGTTTGGAAACGGGTGCTGCTTTTTTTATAACAATGACAATAAAAGCAGGTGAATATATGAGCAAGTCCAGTAAAACAGATGCTCCTTCAAGTCCAACGCAAAATAGGGTCGCTTCAAAAGGGGCTCATAAAAGAAAAAAGAGTAAAACAAAAATTATTATGATGTCAATCTTAGCAATTATTTTAATAATTATTGCAGTAGTAGTAGTATACGGTGCATACATAGTTAATAAGGCAAGTAATGCCTTGCCGGGAATGAGTATTGTAACCGATGTAGAAGGTAAGCCGAATAGTGTTACACCAGTACCACAAGGCGAATCGGTGAAAGAAAAGCCAGTAACAATGGTGTTATTAGGAGTTGATCAGCGAAAAGGAGCTGGCGGCTTGAATACAGATGTTATGCTAGTGGCTGCACTTAATCCAATTACGAAAAAGGGTGCCGTTATTGCGATGCCTCGTGATACTCGAATTTCTTATAACAATGCAACTCGTAAAGCTAACGCATTTTATGCGAATTATTATGTGAAAGCACAAAAAGACGGCGCTGATAAAAACGAAGCAATGCTTAAAGGGAAAACAGCAGTGAAGGAAATGCTAGGGGAATTTTATAATATCCCTATTCAATATGCTGTATCTGTTAATTTCCAAGGGTTTAGAGATGTTGTTGATGTGCTTGGTGGCATTGAAGTTGATGTGGATATGCGCATGAAATGGACGGATTCACATGATAATACAGATATTGATCTGCAACCTGGTCTTCAAACGCTCAATGGAAAGAAAACATTAGATTTTGTACGTTTCCGTCAGTCTAAAGGAAATCCAAATGCTTCAAGTGACTTTGAGCGAAACAATAGACAAAGCGTAGTTCTTAAAGCTCTTTCGAAAAAAATGTTATCGCTTGGTGGGATTACGAAAATTGGTAATGTCATTGACGAAGTAAGTGATGATGTATATACAGATATGCCTGCTTCAGAATTAGAACGTATGATTACGACCTATTATAATATTAGTATGGACAATATTACGTTTATGAGTTTACAAGGTAAATGGAATAATCCTTACGTAGTAGCAAGTGATGAATCACTTGCAGAAGCGCAGCAATTATTACAATCAATATTAGCAGAATGAGTAGCATGAACATATCATATACTATCATAAGTTAAGCTTCTATTATCACATTAAAGTGAAATGAAGGAGGTAGAGCTATGGTCGTATTATGTGAGCTACAATGTATAGCTTTATTTCTATATGAAACGAAAAAAGCCTAGTGATTATGCTAGGCTTTTTGTGCATTTATTTTCCTTTTAAGTTTTGTTCATAATCGTTAATTAATTCGTCGGGAGTATTGTATGTTTTCTCTTTATTTGCTGCTTTATACTGAAGGTCTTTTTGCGATGGCATAAGATCTGCGGGAACTTGTGGGATGATCCGTCCGACGATATCTGATAATTCCTCAGCGATGCCCATTATAGGATGTCCTGCTGAAATATCGGACCCAATTTCTTTGATCCGTTCACCAAGATCCATATCGGCTGTGACGATTGCATTGATACCATATGTATCATGGCGAAACGCTTCGGCAACGGAATATTTGATTACCCCAACGCGTGATCTCTCTAGATCTGCATTAACATCAATACCGACTATCGCATTGTTTCCCATAATAACGACATGTGCATCATTAACTCCTTCAATGCTTTTGGCTAGCTCTTCAAGATGCGTAATGGCATCCTTGTGGCTGCTAGAGATATTCTGTTGCTTAACTGATTGAGCATCAATGTTCTCATTATGATTGGTGGAGGGTGATTGATTACTACTGTTCATACTACCGCAGCCTGATAACAACAGAATCAGAGCTGTTATCATGACTAATTCCTTTTTCATTTGTTTCACCTCTGTATATAACGTGATTGTACCTTCATAGTGTAACCGTAATGGCTGTTAGCTATGTATGCTAACGATGAAGATAGGGAGGAACTATTATGGGGAAAATAATTGTGCTTGATACGAACGTATTATTACATGATCCGAGAGCGATTTTTGCATTTCCTAATGATGAGGTTGTTATTCCGGCAATCGTGCTTGAAGAAATCGATTCGAAAAAAAGGCTTGCCGATGAATTAGGGCGTAATGCGAGATCAGTTTCTCGTTTGTTAGATAAAATAAAAGAAGATGGAAAATTACACTCAGGTATTATGCTGGATACAGGTGGCATTATTCGCGTAGAATTGAATCATCGTAATTTTGCTCAGATTCAAGAGATGTTTGGGGAAATTACGAATGATCATCGAATTATTGCTGTGGCGTTAAATTATCATAAAGAACAAGCATTACTTCCAGAAGATGAGCAACAAAGTGTTGTACTCGTCAGTAAAGATGTACTAATGAGAATTAAAGCGGATGTTCTAGGCCTGGAAGCAAAAGATTATATGAGTGACCCGAATATTGGGGAAAATGATCGTTATCAAGGTTTTTTCAATATGCAGGTACATCCTTCAATTATCGATGAATTTTATAATCAACGATTTCTAACATTAAGTAATTTGCAATTAATGCAACGATTTAACCCTCATGAGTTTGTTATATTGAAGGATGAGATGGGGACTACCAAATCTGCATTGTTAAAGGTGAATGCACAAGCAACTAAGCTAGAGCCATTATATTTAAGTAATGATCCTGTATGGGGGATGACCCCGCGTAATGCACAGCAGCGCATGGCGCTTGAATTACTATTGAATGACGATATACCGCTCGTAACATTGACTGGCAAAGCAGGCACGGGTAAGACGCTTCTAGCGCTTGCTGCAGGTCTTATGAAGGTGGAAGACGAGCGAAAGTATAAAAAACTGCTTATTGCGAGGCCCGTTGTTCCGATGGGGAAAGATATTGGTTACTTGCCTGGTGAAAAGGAAGAAAAATTGCGTCCTTGGATGCAGCCAATCTATGATAATCTTGAATTTTTGTTTGATACAAAAAAATCAGGTGATATTGATAAAATTTTGATGGGGCTTGGCAGTATTCACGTTGAGGCATTGACGTATATTCGCGGTCGATCCATACCTGGACAGTTTATTATTATTGATGAAGCACAAAATTTAACAAGTCATGAAATTAAGACGATAGTATCAAGAGTTGGCGAAGGCAGCAAAATCGTTTTAGTGGGCGATCCTGAGCAAATCGATCATCCATACTTAGATTCTATGAGTAATGGCTTAACAAATATTGTAGAGAAATTTAAACAAGAGCAGCTAAGTGGACATATTACACTGGAAAAGGGTGAGCGATCTAAGTTGGCACAGTTAGCCGCAGATTTATTGTAAGGTAGTTCAAAAAGCGGACTTTGATAACGATGAGTATGCATAAAAGGTTATTCGACATCGCATCTGAAGCGAACTTGGAAAGTACGGTTCGCATGTACCAATAACGTACATTTGCGCTTCCGCCGTTCTCAAGTAACGCTTCACCTGCTCGATTCTGAAAGCCCACTTTTTGAACTTTCATTGTAATGTAGTTCAAAAAGAAGACTTTGATAACGATGTGCGTATATGGAAAACACCAGTTGAACATTTGTAAGTTGAATGTTCAACTGGTGTTTTTTTGTTAGGCGAGTGTCGGACAGATCGTACGCTAATTAGCTTGAAACCACCACTTTGAGATACTCCTTTTTTATCTAATTTCACACAGGTTAGTAAAGGCGCTTTTTGCAAAAATAAACTCTTTTTCATTGAGGTTGAAGAAATGAAAGCGATATACTTTCTGCCAATAAATTGCTATACTAAAAGTATTCTGTGTCGTAAAGGAGATCAATTGTGTTCAATAAACGATACATTTTGTTAATGCTAGTTTCTATACTAATAATAGTAATAGCTTTTATTTTTTTAACGCGCGAATTGAATTGGACTTACGTAAGTGATCTATATAAGAACAAAGCTGAGCCGGCGGCTATCGTTATTGATAGAGAAAAAGTTATTGCAACCGAGCAATTACAAATATTTGTATCACTAGATGAAGAGCAATTTGAACGGTTAGATCAACTACGTCTTTTGATGGATGATTCGTACCCTCATATTGAGGTGACGATGACGAATGTCTATAGCGAACAATTTGAATATCAACAATGGGAACAACGATCTAAGTTAGATGAGCTTGGTGATGTACAGCTTATACCTAATGAGTGGATATTGCCACTTGCTACGAAAGGGTTGCTACAGCCCGTAGATCGTCTTATGAATAGTGATTCATTAACGAGTCACTTACCTGGTTATACAGATGCCTTGAAATGGAACGGTTATCTTTGGGGTGTACCATACTCTAGTAATCCCTATCTAATATTCCCTCATAAATTACTACGCGAGTTGGTCGATAATGCTGTTGACGACCCTATTGATGCTGCAATAAAACCAACTGGGGACCCACTACATAATAGTACATCTAACAATTCAGTTGAAGCTGAAGGGCAAGTTGATGTAGCACCGAGCAGTAATTGGGATCAAATGCTAGAAATGCTCATCCATGTCGAGGCTACTAACATTGAGATCGATTTACTTAATATCGCTGATAATAGCTATAACTCCATGCTAGTCTGGTTAACTTATGGTGATCTTGCTAGCCAAAGTGGCATATCGAATAGTGAGTTAAGCGAAGAGCAACTAGCGATTATACAATGGTTACTTGAGCATGAGGATAACATCCAGCTAGATACTAATACTAACAAATCAAGTGAAAATGATGACAACTGGCCGCTTTACTATATGACTTCATGGGATGATTATTTGATAAACAAAGAAGAATTATTCGAATTTTATGAAGTTGATGAAGTACTCATTCCAGTCCCTTGGCTTAATGGATATAGCTTTGTTATTCAAGCGAATAGTAAACAAGCGATAGCGGCAATTGAGTGGATTGAGCAGGTTACACAACATGCTAGTGCAAATGCATATCAATATCAAGAACCCCCCACTAGAAATATGGAATTCGGATTAAGTAGTAATTCTGTCGAATCCAATATAGGTACTATGTTGAATAAGAAACTAGTTCAAGCGCAAATGATGGAAGTATCGCCGATTTGGCCGCAACAATATGCTAATATGAAGAGGAAATGGGATGGAGTAGAAACATTATCGGACAAGCTCAAAGTATTTCAATGATGGGTGAGTCATTAACTAGACTTATCGATTAGTGAATTATACGAATCATTAGCTATATCCAAAATTAGATTGAATATATACGAAAACCGTGGACCGTCTTGAGCAGACGGTCCAAGGTTTGTATGTAAACTTATATATATTAGATTACTAATTGAAGTTCAATGGTCAATATACCATCAGTTACAGCAACCGACTTGGCTCGGAGCATAGAGAGAATATATGAAGGGTAGAAGTTTAGATTGAATTGAGCCTCGAGCTCATTTTTTGTTGGATCTGGTAATAGAAATCCATTGAAATAAAGCTCATCAACTGTAAATTCAATGTAATTTGTTGGTTTTTCCACAAGTGAATAATGACCTTTAAGTTCAATTTCAATATTATCCCGTTGTCCCTTTGCAATAATCGAATTTTCCTCGAAAGTAAAAGCGAAATCATTGAACATCTCGTTCTGTCCTCTTAAAAAGCTATTAAGTGCATCGTCAGGTAATTCAATCTTATATTTGAAGCCCTTCATGGAAATATATTGTTGATTTTCCTGTAACCAACCGGGTAGTTCATTCATTGACTTTGCTAACTCTTGAAAATATGTTTGTACTTCGATAAGCCCTTTTTCTTCCCAAAAAGTAGTTAATTGTTCAATGAGTAATTGAATTCGTTCAGCATCAGACCTGCTGGTCAATTGTTGGTCGATTTGTTGTTCTAGTAGGCTTACACGATTCCGTTGTAATTGTAGCTGCTCTTGGAGTGTTATTAATTTATTTTGTTCATCTTTATAAGCCCCGTAACTTGATTGCAACACGCGATATTCATCAACATAAGTGGTTAAAATTTGTTTATCATTTGACAAAATTAATTCGATAAATTCGATAGCTAATAGAAAACCTTCGAATGTGTCGCTTTTTAACAAATTAAAAATGATTCCATCGCGTTCACCCATATAGTAAGCGAGTAGAACTTTACCTGCTTGCTCGCGTTTGTTGGAAATTTGCACTTCTTGCTGGTCGATTTGTTCCGCTGTTAACGTTAACGTTTGTTGCAAACCTTCTAACTTTTGCCCAATTCGTTCTATTTCTTTATCTAATTCAACGATTGAGAGACTCGATTGTAATATTTGTTGAAGATCCTCGTCATTTTCAGTTTGTATGGGGGCTACCGTTTCAACAGTTGGCTCAGCAATTGCGGAAGGAATCGTCATTGTATAAAACATGAGTACCGCTAGCAAGCATATGATGATACGTGGTTTCATCACAATTAGATTCAATGCTACCTTCCCTCCTAAAACTTTTCGTAACTTCATGAAATACTTCTTTGCGAGAAAAGTACCTCGAAAGCATAGGCTAAAACTTTTCATTACTTCATAAAATACTTCTTATGTAAGAAAAATACATATCCTTATCTATCATTGTATGCAATAGCATGGCCTAATATTTCTTGTGATTATATTTAATCACAAGTCGGCTTTTTGAAAGCCAGGCAATTAAGACGCAACTTGAGCATATGCATCGTTATTAACGGCATTGTAACAAATACCCAGCAACATGTACGGCTTAAGT
>DXHF01000048.1 GCA_019113605.1 Candidatus Paenibacillus intestinavium | reverse complement strand
GTAGTTGGCAACCCAACCTTCTTGGATTCCTTTAATTGTATAATCATAAGCTTTTTTCACTTGAGGATTTTGATCCCCAATAAATTCACCAGTTTCTTTGTCAAAGTAAATTTGACCATCAGATTGATCACGTAATGCATTGTAGATTAAGTCTCTTGAATCAACAAAAGGTTTACCAGTTTTTTCAGTGAAAGCTTTTGCTACAGTAGCGAACTTATCCCAACTATCAATTGCAGCAGTAAATTCAGTTGGATCAGTCGGAAGACCAGCTGCTTCAGCAAGATCTACACGATAATAAGCAACTGTAGGTGCAATATCAGTCGGAAGACCAATTTGGAATGCACCGTCTACAGAAGAAGCTTGAGCCCATTTCCAATCAAGGAAATTAGCTTTTACGTTATTAGCACCAAGATCATTCAAATTGTAGAACTTATCTTGAGCGTTAATGAAACGCTCCATGAAACCAATTTCAAGTTGGAAAATATCAGGTGCACCAGAATTTGCGGATAGTGCAGTTGTTAAGTTGTTGTGATGAGCCGATTGGTCACCAGTATTTTGAATTTTAATCGTAACGTTTGGATGTTCAGCCGTGTATTGCTTAGCCAAATCCTCATAATTGACATTACCTAGTGTCCAGAAGGAAAGCTCAATCTTTTCACTAGTGTCTGTTGTACTGTTGTTAGTGTTTGTTTTACCGTTAGTATTACCTGATGTTTTTTCATTGTTGCTATTGCCGCAAGCTGCTAAAGTAAATACCAAAACAGTAGCAATTAGAAGCATTAGCGATTTTTTCATTTTAAACATGAATAATAAACCCCTCTCTATTAGTAACTCACTTACAATAATTACTATAAAGTAATTAACATCAATTGAAGAGGAGACAAAACTACGATTTAAGGTTGAAATTTTTTGGATGGAGGTTGAACATATATATACATCAGCAAAAGTTGTAATAGGAGTCGTCATGAAATAGTAGAACAGTTATACTTATATCAAAGTCGGTTACACAAATTTATAGTAAGGTTCGGGTGAATATGAAAAATGTATTAGTTACAGGATATCGTGCACATGAGCTACAAATATTTGATCAGAAAAATAAGGCTATTCCATATATTAAGAAAGCGTTTAGATCAAAGATCATTTCAATTATTGAAGAGGGGGCCGAGTGGATTATTACTCCTGGACAATATGGATTCGATCTATGGGCAAGTGAAGTTATTATAGAATTGCGAGAGGAGTTATATCCACATATTAAACTTTCAATGATTACTGCTTTTGCTAATCAAGAAGAAAATTGGAAGGATGAACGTAAAGAATATTATAATTCTATCAAAGAACAGGTTGATTTCTATGCTGAGGTAAGTAAACAGCCCTATGCAGGTCCATGGCAGTTTCAAGCTAGAGATCAATTATTATTTCATAAAACGGATGGTATGGTATTGTTTTATGATGATGAAGCGGCACCAAGCAACGTGAAATTTATGAAAGAACGAGCAGTTAAGTTATATAATGAGAGTAATTACACGCTCATTACAATTACAGCAGATGATATTCAAAACGCAATGGAAGTGGACTACGATGATATGTAATAGTTTGTTAGTAGCATGGTCAGGAATAATAAAGAAGCTGCATCCGCAATACAAATATCGGATACAGCCCACTGCTAGTTCATATTAGTTTTATCTGCAGCCGGTAAAGCTACAGTAAACGTAGTTCCAACTTTCCATTTACTTTCAACATCAATAGTACCAGAATGTAATGAAACGATTTTATGGGCAATGGATAATCCGAGACCACTACCAGAATGTTCATTTTGACTCCGTGACTTACTTACTTTACTAAATCTTTCGAATATAATTGATAATTGTTCTGCGGGTATTCCTTCCCCACTATCAGTAATTTTAACAATAATCTGTGGATCAAGTTCACTGGGAGCCTTCATGACAATCATTAAGCTATCGTGCTCAGAACAGAATTTAATAGCATTGGTAATTAGATTTTGCCAAACCTCGTAAAGCAGCTGCTCATTTCCGTACATCGACAATTCCACTAGGTCAATATCTAGCTGTAGATTTTTATCAGCCCATTGCCACTCTAACATAATAAGCACTTGTCTAATCTGTTCATCTATTCGGAAATGAGTTTTATGTATTTGTTGTTCCTGGTCTAGAGATGCCAGTTTCAACAATTGTTTACTCATAGAGGACAGACGCTGGCTCTCCATCGCAATAATGTCCATATGAGCAATAAGATCTTCTTTTGTAATCATATGATCAGCTGACAGTAGCGCTAAGCCATGAATGGAGGTTAATGGTGTTTGAAATTCGTGTGAAACATCAGAAACAAATTGTTGTTTCATCTCATCTGCTCGCTTTAACTCATTAGTCATATAATTAAAGTTACGTGCAAGCTCACCAATTTCATCTGCTCGTCCTAAGTGGAGATAATGATTATTATAATCTCCTTTGGCAAGCTGCTTCGTTGCATTGGTAAGCTGTTTAATCGGACGAACAATGAAACGACTCATAATAGGAATACAAACTAAGCTAAATATAAAGCTGGATACTAGAAGCATGGACATAATAAGTCGGATCTCGCCACTTTGCTGCAATAGATCTGGGCGTACATACAATGCGGCAGTCCCTTCGTTTGTTTCGATTGGAATTCCGATTGTATTAGCCAAGCTGTTGTTGAAAAACCCAAACAAAGTAAAGGGTTGATTTTGACTAGACATTCCACTATACAAGTTTCCGGATAATACAGTTTCTAATTGTAATGACGATAGATCATTACGTTTAAAGGGAGTGCCATAAGCAGAACGGATACCTTTAGGTGAAACCCAATATATTTGATAACCTAGTTGTGCAGTGTTATTCATAAATGAAAGGTCATGAACAGCAAGCTTATCTTGAAATAGCGCTTGTATGGAATATGCGACTTCTATCGTTCTTAACTCATTATTTTTGAGCAGAGCTTTTTTGTAGTAGATATCAGTAGCAATTAGTCCTGCTATCGCGCTCAGAAGAGTAATACCAATAAAAATAAGTACTATTCTTACATAAAGTGTTTTCATGCAAGCACCTCAAGCTTATACCCTAGCCCTCTAACGGTTGTAATAATAAATTGATTATCGTATGGGGCAAAGCGTTCACGTAGACGTTTAATATGAACATCAACGGTACGTGTATCACCACTATAATCAATTCCCCAAATTAGCTGGATCAATTGATCTCTTGTATAAATGCGTCCTGCATTTTCAGCAAGCTGAGTAAGCAATTGAAATTCCTTCAGGGGAAGATCAATAATTGTCGATTCATGTTTAACGACATAACTTTCCCGATCAATAGTAATATCACCTAATCGAATGTAATTAGAAAAGACCAGTTGATAGCGTCTTAATAATGCTTTAATGCGAAACAATAATTCTTTAGGCTCGAATGGCTTTACTAGATAGTCATCGGTGCCAGAAGAATATCCTTTTTCTTTATCGATTAATTCACCTTTTGCAGTTAGAAGGAGGATAGGGATATCATATTGATGCCGAATTTCCTGACATAACTCAAGACCATTTTTTATGGGCATCATAATATCAATGACTGCAAGATGAATGTGAGATTGTGTGAGTATATGAGAAGCTTGTTCCCCATCAGCAGCTTCATATACAATATAGCCTTCTTTAGTAAGTATGAACTTTAACAAAGAACGGATTGATGAATCATCATCTGCAATTAAAATATTAACTTTCATAATAAGTCTCCTATTAACAATATAAGTTGAAATTCAAAAAGTCCGTTGATGAATTTCCGCTATTAAGTAAAGTGTATCATAGGTAAGCGAGCAAAACTAAAGCAAGAATGGAGTATATGAAGATCTATGAATACAGTAAATATCATTTATAATAGTAAGGACGTATATAAATATTAAAATAAATAATAATGAATAAAGAAAAGAAAAGTATGACTGAAGGATAATAAATATTAATAATGATTATACTAATACATGATGTAGTGGTGTTATGTATAATTACATCATCATATAGTATGTAATAAAATAAACTAAAATAATAGTCGAAAAAGCTTGCAATAGCTTTACGTTCTATGGTATATTATTTCTTGTCGCCGCAGAAGATTGGTAGACACACGAAGAAAACAAGACGAGCTTCAAACTTACATTATGTAATGAGAAACGGCTTGAATAACTAACGCGAAGCTAACATGGACGTAAGTTCATTGCATATCTTCCTTGAAGATTTTCCGAGCGAGAGCTCATCGAAAACTTCCTTGATCTTTGAAAACTGAACAACGAGTAAGAACTGCCATTAACAATTTCACCCCGTGAAATTGTTAATAACAAGC
>DXHF01000503.1 GCA_019113605.1 Candidatus Paenibacillus intestinavium | reverse complement strand
GAGGCGAGCATGGATTAGTATTGTTCTGGCGACATGGATTGCGCAATGTTGCTTTGCCAGCAATTACATTACAATTTGCAGCTTTCAGTGAATTATTTGGCGGTGCAGTATTAGCTGAGCAAGTGTTTTCTTACCCTGGACTAGGGCAGGCGACAGTTGAAGCAGGATTAAGAGGGGATGTTCCTCTATTATTAGGAATCGTAATCTTTAGTACTTTATTTGTTTTTGTAGGAAATTTACTCGCTGATATAAGCTATCATATACTTGATCCGAGAACGAGAGAAGGGAGAAAGGTATGATTGCAAGTCCGAAAAAAAAACCACTGAATTATAAGCAATGGGCACTTATGAAATTGCTAATCTACGTTGTTGTCATCATTATTGTTATATTAACGGGGGTATTTCTCGATAAGGAAAACATTGTAACGAACCTTACTGATCGGAATGCTCCGCCTTCCCTGGACCATCTCTTTGGTACGGATTGGTTAGGCCGTGATATGTTCACACGAACGGTGATAGGACTCACATTAAGTATAGGAGTTGGGTTAATTGGGGCTGTTGGGAGTGCATTCATTGCTCTGTTCCTCGGGATGACAGCTGCAACAATGGGAAAATGGGCGGATCGTCTTATATCATGGCTTATTGATCTGTTTTTGAGCGTCCCACATCTAGTCACTCTTATTTTGATCGCTTTTACTTTAGGTGGAGGATTTAAAGGGATAGTTGTAGGAGTAACGTTAACCCACTGGCCAAGTCTTGCCAGAGTCATTCGGGCAGAGGTGATGCAAATCCGATCTGCTGAATTTGTTCAAGTTTCTCAGCGACTGGGGAAGCCTGGATGGTGGATCGCTGTACAGCATATCCTTCCACATATTATCCCGCAATTTCTAATTGGTTTTATGCTGCTGTTTCCCCATGTTATTTTGCATGAGGCGGCGGTTACATTTATCGGACTGGGTCTATCTCCACATGAGCCCGCAATCGGAATCATTCTATCGGAATCAATGAAATACTTATCTTCTGGTATGTGGTGGCTCGCCTTCTTCCCGGGACTTTGTTTGCTAATTATCGTGAGAATGTTTGATCAGATTGGGGAAAATCTCAGATTACTAACAGAAGCTACTGGGAATCGCCATTAAGAAGATATACTGCGTTCAATAGGAAGAGGAGTTAGCGAATGTCTATTCTTAAAGTCGAAAATTTATCAATCTCTTTCCAACAATATTCAGCTGGACTTAAACAGATCGAACATAACGTAATATCTAATCTAAATGTATCCATAGAAGCTGGTGAGATTGTTGCTGTTGTCGGTGCAAGTGGATCGGGAAAAAGTCTACTTGCGCATGCCATTTTAGGGATACTTCCAAGCAATGCAATAATCAGTGGTGTAATTACATTTGAGGGGGAAGAGCTTACTTCTGCTCGCCAAAAGGCAGTTAGAGGGAAGGAAATTGCGCTTGTCCCTCAATCTGTTAACTTTCTTGATCCATTGATGCGCGTTGGTAGTCAAGTCCGTACGTCTGTGAAAAAAGGGGATGCCGTAGAAGCGCAACGAGCTGTTTTCAAACGTCTCCGTCTTGAAAGAGTGGTTGAACGGATGTATCCCTTTCAACTTTCTGGAGGCATGGCAAGAAGAGTACTTCTGTCGACGGCAATGGTGAGTGGAGCAAAGGTTATTATTGCGGATGAGCCGACGCCAGGACTTGATCCAGTTGTTATTAAGGAAGCACTAGATCATTTTAGAGAGTTCGCCAATCAAGGTTGTGCAGTGATGTTAATTACGCATGATATTGAAGCGGCGCTGCAAATTGCCGATAAAATTGCCGTTTTTTATGCAGGAACGACAGTTGAAATCGCGAGAGTGGAGGATTTTGTAGGGAAGGGTGAGGCGCTAAGGCATCCTTATACTAAAGCTTTGTGGAGAGCATTGCCACAAAATGATTTTATGCCTATTCCAGGTTCTCAGCCTCATCCGAGCGCATTGCCATCTGGCTGCTTATTCGCCCCACGTTGTAGTATGGCGACATCTGAATGTCTTCAAGATCAGCCTGAAATGCGAAATCTTAGAGATGGAATAGTGAGGTGTATTCATGCAACTTGATGCAAACAATATCGGTTTTCACTATGAGAATGGACCATGGTTGTTTCGAGGTGTCGACTTATCGATAGAGCCAGGGGAAGTTGTAGGTATTACCGGTCCAAGTGGACGCGGGAAAACAACTTTTTGCCGAATACTAGCTAGTTATGAGACAGCTATTGAAGGAACGGTGACCTTTAATAATATGCCCTTATCTAGGAAAGGGTATCATCCTGTCCAAATGGTTCTTCAACATCCGGAAAAAGCGATCAACGGAAGGTGGAGGATTCAGAAGATTCTTAATGAAGGGTACCGTCCTGATGAAGAATTACTAGAATTGCTAGGAATTGAAAAGGAGTGGTTAACACGTTGGCCCCATGAGCTATCTGGGGGAGAACTGCAACGAGTTTGTGTTGCTCGAGCATTGGGTCCGAATACTCGCTTTCTAATTGCAGATGAGATGACAACGATGCTTGATGCAATCACACAAGCTCAAATCTGGCATGCTGTCACGGAGATTGCCCAGAAGCGAGAGATGGGAATCATCGTTGTTTCCCATGAATCGAAGCTCGTACAAAGACTTTGTGATCGTGTTATTGAATTGTAATATGCTGAAAGTAATTCGAAATGCAACATTAATTGACCATTCATCGTACTAATAAGTAGAAGATTATATCCATACTTCACCAAATTTGTTTATTCCTCGTACCATGAACTGCACCAGTTAGAAATCCAACTAAGAACTTCATTGTAAATAACACAAAAACTAGGAAGGAAGATGCAATTGATTTACTTTGAAAAATCTAGACGTTTTGCAAAATGGCTAATTGCAATCAGTGTATTCTCATTCATTCTTTTTCTTATTTTCTTTGGTGTTAGCAATGCTAAGGAATTATTACGTGATAATATAATGAACGATTCACTAGGAATACTTTTGACATTATCTTTTTTATTAACTGCTATATTTTGTTTGTTGTTAGGGATTGCATTATTTATCATATCATCAGATGCAAAAGACGAAATTACGGTGATGGAAAATCGTATAAAGGAGCAATTGAAGTTGTCGTAGTAAGGAGGTGAAGCGTTGAGCAGTGAAAAGGTAAATAAGCGACTTGACAGTGTTCGTTTACTTGTTCAAGAAACGTTTATGTCAGTGGCTAGTGTACTTCAGAGACAGGAAGCGTATATTCATCTGAATGGGGTCTCTAATTTTTCTTCAATGCTTGCTAAGAAAAGAGGACAAAGTCAGGAATTGGCTGCAATCATAGGGTTACTTCACGATTATTATTATTATTATAAAACCGGAATCTATGAATTTCCTGGTCCGAATAGTGCCGAGACCGTAAGACCTCTATTAAGAGATATGAATATATTTACTAAAGAAGAGCTAATTACAATTCTCAAAGCAATCTTCCATCGATGTGACAGAAGTAGGGTCAATGGTCCATATGAAGAAATTATTAAGGATGCTTATGTGATGCAGCTGTACTTTCAAAATTCAAGCCATATCTTATCACAGCAGGATATCAATAGACTGGAAAACATTTTTCGTGAATTGGCGATTCCGGATGAATTTTTGAACGATATGCATGACAGTGATGAGGGGAGTATTCTCCAAAAGACGGACAGACGTAACAAGTTGGCAGATATTGCGGAAGCACTCGGAAGAGAGAAGATCATTGGAGTACCGGAAAATGAACGATATCGTCAAATCTGTAACTACTGGCCTGATCAAGATATCTACAAAGTATTACAGCGCAATTGGTGCGCTGCATTTGTGTATTACTGTTGCATGCAAGCTGGATTTCAACTACCGATTCGATACCCGAATGGTATGTCCCGTCTGGCTGGTGTAGGAGCTTGGTTAGAGTGGGCACAGTTACCTGAAACAGAATTTCTTCGTTTTGATGGGCAGCATGGATTTACTCCGCAACGCGGTGATATCGTGATCTACGAAAAATTGCTAACTGATGATCCACATGATCATATAGGTATTGTTTTGGCATGCGATGACAAAGAAATATTAGTTGTAGAGGGTAATAGAGATAATCAGAATTACTCTAGCGTATTCTATAGGAATAGGTCGCATTGCATACTGGGTTATATCCGTATCGATAATGACTACCAATTTCATTTTAGCGGTGGTTACAATCCAATCATTTAAATCAAAATCGCAACTCAACAGAAGAAAAACAAAATTCCTAATAATAGGAATGCAAAGATTACATTAGTTGAAGCAGAAGGTGTAAATCTTCTTTCAATAGAAATTCAATTACTTGATTTAGATAGTAGGAAAGTAATATTAGCCCATTGGATCAACAATTTCAACTCTATAATTGAGGAGAAAAATACAAAGTGATTGAAGAGGATATGAATGAATAACCAATATAAAACACTTATAAGAATACCTTCTATTCAAGAGTATAAAAACATTTGTACTGCAGTTGGCTGGAAGGACTTTATGAATTTCGAGGTAGCAGAAGAGTCACTAAACAAATCATTATTTGGTGTAGTTATCCAATATGAAGATGAAATAGTAGGGATGGGAAGAGTAATTGGAGATGGTTATATTTATTTTTATATTCAAGATATTGCTGTCATTCCGGCGCATCAAAATAAGGGTATAGGTAAGCTTATAATGACAACGGTTACAGAGTTTTTGAAGGTTAATGCGCCTGAAAAATCCTTTATTGGAATGTTTGCATCCCATGGAAAAGAATCATTTTACAAAAAATATGGTTTTAATGAGCACGAGGGAATGACAGGAATATTTGCGGTATTAAATAAGGGTGAAATAAAGTGAATTGGTTACTAACCCAAACTTCCGTCGCATAAAATAAGTTTTACGATTAAGGAGA
>DXHF01000502.1 GCA_019113605.1 Candidatus Paenibacillus intestinavium | reverse complement strand
TGGCAATTGCAATGGCAAGACAAGCAGTGAATGATGGAATTCAACATATTGTGGCAACTCCACATCATCGGGCTCATCACTTCTTTAATGAACGAGAGACGATAGAAAGGTCCGTTGAGCAGCTGCAGCAGCAATTAGTAGACTATAATATACCGTTACATATTTATGCTGGACAAGAAGTTCGTACATATTCTGACCTTCTGCTAGATTACGAGAAAGGTCTTTTGCAAACTCTTAATAATAGTCGCTACTTGCTGGTGGAATTTCCAAGTTCACATGTGCCTGATCTAGCTGAAGAAATATTGTATGAGTTGAGTCTATTAGATATCGTTCCAATTATTGCACATCCGGAGCGTAATAAAGAGCTTGCTAATGATAGCACTAGATTAAAAGATTTAGTGCGTGAGGGAGCATTGGCTCAGATGACGACCAATTCAATAACAGGTCAATTAGGAAAATCTGTTCAAAAGAAATCTTTAGCTATGTGTAGGGAAGGACTTGTTCATTTCATTGCAACTGACGCGCATAATGTACAGACTAGACCATGTATTCTTTCTGAGGCATACCAATTAATTAATGACCAGCTAGGCAAAGAGTTTGTTGATTACTATCAGACAAACGCAGAACTATTGCTACAAAATGAAGCTATTGAGCAGCAAAATCTTTTGATAGCTAAGCGCAGCTGGTACAAATTTTGGTAGTGGTTTCAAAAATGGAGGTTAATTAACTGTTGAAATGACCTTAATGTGTGCAAAAGGGTATTCCTTTGAAGTGATAACTGACATTGGTAGTTGCATTAACTACAACAAGAAGGGTCTTAATCTTCTAATGGATCTACTAACCAATTCAGAGGTGGAGAAGATCATTGTATTGTATAAGGATCGTCTCATTCGGTTTGAATATGAGTTGTTCCAGATTGTGACGGTAATCAGTTGCAGACTACAAGGGAAACGTGCTAACAAGGCTAAGAAGATGATTAAGGAGTTGGCTGAAAATGATCCTAGCGAAGAAAATTAGGCTCAAGCCAGCTCCTGAACAAGAGAAACAACTTTGGAAGTCAGCAGGTTCAGCACGTTGGGCGTACAACTGGACGTTAGCTAGGCAAGAAGATAACTACCGTAATGGTGGAAAGTTCCTGTCTGACGGTGTACTCCGTAAAGAATTAACCCAACTCAAACAAACCGATGAATTGAAATGGCTGTATGATGTCTCTAATAACGTGACGAAGCAAGCAGTTAAAGATGCTTGCGAAGCTTACAAAAAGTTCTTTAAGCGGTTGGCTGATGCGCCAAAGTTTAAAAGCCGCAAGCGTTCCAAACCATCATTTTACAACGACAACGTAAAGTTGAAAGCAAAGAAACGTAAGGTTCTTATCGAGAAAGTCGGTTGGGTAGTAACTTCTGAACAGATTCCTATGGAAGAAAAGTATACCAATCCCAGAGTTTCATTTGACGGGAAGTATTGGTATCTATCCGTAGGTGTAGAGCAAGAGATAGATCGGCCTAAGCTAACCAGCGAAGTCATCGGTATAGACGTTGGGGTCAAGGAACTAGCGGTCTGCTCAAATGGAATGACATTCAAAAACATCAACAAGACAAAAGCAGTAAAGAAAGCAGAGAAGCGTTTACGTAGGTTGCAACGCAACGTTTCTCGAAAATACGAGATGAATAAGGAGGGAAACCGTTTTGTCAAAACATGCAACACTATAAAAGTCGAGAAATCCATTCGTTTGCTGCATAGGAGACTTGCGAATATCCGAACCAATCATCTCCACCAAGCTACTAACGCGATCGTGAAAACCAAACCTAGCGTAGTAGTAACGGAGACATTGAATATCACAGGCATGATGAAGAATAGACACTTAGCTAAAGCCGTTGCTCAACAAAAGTTGTTTGAGTACAAGCGACAGCTACAATACAAGTGCGAGAAGTACGGCATTCGTTTCATGGAAGCTGATAAATGGTTCCCTTCATCGAAAACCTGCTCTTGTTGTGGACTAATCAAAAAAGATTTGAAACTGTCGGACAGAGTATTCAAATGTGATTGTGGTCTAGTGTTGGATAGAGACTTCAATGCTTCTATCAATCTAGCTAAATTAGCGAGCTAACACATACACGTTACCGCTAATGTGTAGGATTCGTTGCATCCCAATTTAAGCCTGTGGAGTGTCATACCAAATGCAAGTAGCTTCGGCAAAAGCAGGCACATAGAAGCAGGAAGCAAACAAGACTTATAAACTTTTATAAGGTTTTGGCAACGGAGAGAAATGAATCTATTAGTAAAAAGAATGGTACAAACTATCTCGCTTTTACTAGTATTGCTAGTAGGAGGCAGCGCTATTGGTTCGCCAATAAGTGAAGCGGCAAGTCAAAAGTCTTTCACTATTGAACGGATCGATATGCATTTTATCGTGGATGGTAAGGTGTACCACACACCGAAGGATCAACAGGCATTCGTCTACAAAGGACGTACTTATGTGCCAATTCGCTTTGCAAGCTATTTGTTTGAAAATTGGGTCGTATGGGATCAAGCTAACGCAACTGTCAATATTGATCACCCTACAGCAGCACAATTGAAACAGCTACAACAGTTCAAAGGGCAATATTTGACTCCGAATGCGGATATCACGAAGCCAGCATCAGTTGGCCGTACTGAGAAAATTGCTCAGAACACGATTGAAACGAACTATAAGTTCTATGGGGTAAAACAGCCAGCACCTAGTGATGCTATCACTGTGAATTATAAAGGTACTGTGTATGTCCCAGTTAGATATTTCTCAACGCAAACGAACAGTACAATCTCCTACAATGGAGCAGCCAAAAGCATTACTATGAAGCTTGCCAAGAATCAAGGGGATTCGAATGCAGGTAATGGTAGTGGTGAAAATGGTGGCAAGCCTGGCGGTTCTGGAGAAGGTACTACTGATCCAGGGGCTGTCGATCCAGGTAATGGATCAGGAGCAATTGATCCTAGTAAACCTACTAGAGAGAGTATTGTAGATGCAACTCAGACGAAGCTGGAAGAATTACAGAGTGGATGTTCAACGAAAGCGTCTTCTTTGTATAATAAGTTTTTATCCGCAGCAGATAGTGATAAGCAAACCTATATTAATCAAGGATTTGCAGCACTTGATGATTGCGATGCGAAATTTGGAGCAGCGATTAGCAGTATGAATTCACAGCTAGAGCAGCATGGATATGAAAGCGGCGATGAAGCTGCGACATTCCAAAAGAAATACGATGATACTAAAGCTGCTATGTATGCTAAGTTTCTTGGTGAATAGTTTCAAATGACGATTTCGTCATACTAATATATGAGGTGATAATGAAATGAAGAAAATGACTAAAAAAACAATTATGTTATCCGCTGTAGCATTGATTGCAGCTAACGCTTTAACTTTTGGCCCCGTTTCTTATAAAGTGAGTGCAGCAGATCCAGTAGTGGTTGAAAGTGTTGAAAAATGGAATAGTATTCATACACAAATTGACGGTGATTTGGAAGCTTTAATAAATCCTGCAGTAACTCAAATCAATACAATCGTGAATAACGCTAATGCCGTAGACTTATTACCTGGATTATGGAGTGACCTTGATTCTAGCGTTAATAAAACGACTGTTGAAACTTTAGTCAAGGAAGTTATTAAAGGTTTGATCCAAGAAATGTATACAGATGGTTCTTCAGATTTAAGTAATGGATTAAACACTAAACTGAATGAGCTCGCTGTAGAGCTTGGTAATGGAGCAGACTATCCTACTCTTAACAAAAAAGATGTTGCAGATTTCGTAATTGAGCTGGAGAAAAAGGTGCTTGAGAAAGTGCGCACGACTGACATAAGCAATATTGTGGGCATTGAAGATGCAATGGCAGCATTTTCTCTAAGCTTAGATGAACTAATTCCAACGCTTTGGAATAACACTAACTTAGAGGTTGTTAAGTTTTTACGTGAACTATATCCAAATCAAGCGGCATTAAAGGCTGATCTTGTTATTATGCAATCAGAAATAGAAGATAACGCTACAAATAAGGAAGAACTTAAACTAGCTGGCGCTGCTCTAGGACTTGCTTATGTTAAGGCTGGACTAGTTAATCAAGATGTACTTGGTACTCCACAGCGCTTAAGTAGTACAAAATACAAATTCTCTCAATTCAAAATATTAGGAAAGACAATTAAGGGTCTTCCTGCTCATGCATTCAAATTTACAGCGCCAGGCTTGACATTTACAGTAGATGATGATGGTTATTTAGTTGCAACATCTGATACAAAAATAACATCAGCTACACCTTTTGCTGTAGAAGCAACGTTGAGAACTGATTTAATCCCTGCTGGATTACGTGGTGTCGATGTATTTAAACAAACAGTAACTTTGAGACCGGCTTCGAGTAGTGTTGGCGGTGGCGAATTCATTGACACTGAACTAAGCCTAGTACCTAACGCAACTGCAATCGCTGAAAACATTGATGCGAAACTGGCTGCTGCTCTAGTAGAAATTGGAGAAGTAGACACAAATAAAGATCTATTCGCACTTCGCGCTTTGATTGAAGACGAATTAAGAGCTGCGCTGACTGTAAATGCTGCTGGTCAATTAACTCATAATAACGGCGTTGCTGAATTGAAGCTATCAGCAGCAGACCTGAGTAATGTATTAAGCCAAGTAGATGCAATTGTGAAAACGGCTAATGCAGCACTTCAAGCAGTAGTTCCAGATGCGGATCCAGTTAAACCGGTTCTTAATCTATCTGTAGGTAATCAGGCTGATGTTAAAGTAGTACTTTCTAGTGAGCTACTTAACGCTCTTGAAGCGAAAGGTATTTACGCAATTGGAGTAATTTCTAATGGCGTTGTAATTGAAGTTCCGCTTACGGAGCTTAAAGGAAATAGCGTATTACAAATTACAAAGAATACTGGTATCACTCCGGAATTAAAAGCAGGAATGAAACAAGTATCTGATGTGTTCAATGTTTCGGTATTTGATGCAGAAGGTAATGAGCAACATGAATTCAAAGCTCAAGCTCGTTTGGTTCTTCCAGTGAATAGCGGAAGTGTTACACAGGCAAATTACTTAACACTTGCGAAAATCGAAGACGGAAAGCTTATTAATTTGGGTGGTGCTTATAACCCGGCTAAAACGCAATTCTCTGCAATGCGTAATACATTCTCATCTTATGTTGTTGTTGAGAACCCAGTAGCGTTCAAGGATACTAGTGAACTTGCTTGGGCAGAAGATGATATTCTAAAAGCAGCAGCGAAAGGTATTATTGTTGGACGCGCTGAAGGAGTATTCGCTCCACGTGCGGAAATTACTCGTGCTGAGTTTACAGCTATGCTTGTTAGAACTCTAGGTATCGAAGCAGTTAGTCATACTGAAGCATTTGCTGACGTGAATGATAGTGACTGGTACCAATCTGTTGTAGCGACTGCAGCAGCTTATGGCTTTATCAATGGACGTTCAAGCACTGAGTTTGATCCAGATGCTCCAATTACAAGAAGTGAAATGGCAACAATTACTTCTAACGTACTTGTAAAAGTATTAGGATACAAACCAGTTAGTGATGTGAACGATACATTAAATGTATTTGCAGACCAAGATCAAGTTGTTCCAGCGCATCGTGCAGGTGTTGCACTTGTTGCACAAGAGGAAATTGTTCAAGGTAAAGGCTTAGGCGTTTATGATCCAAAAGGAACATTTACACGTGCTGAAGCAGCTGTCGTTATTAACAAATTGTTGAACTTAAGATAATAGCACAAGATTCCTCCTCTGCTTCTCTGGGGGGAGGAATCTTTTTATTTTGAAACATGATGCAGATGAGACCCCCAACAACACGAATAACTAGAAAATGTATAGACGGGAGTACGTTCGAGAAATGGAATTAGAGCTTAGAGATTATGTGGAGATCATAAAGAAAAGACTAAAGTTAATCGGGGCGATTGTTATAATACTAGCCTTGGTAACAGCAGTCGTTAGTTATTTTTTTATTAAACCAGAATACGAATCGGAAACTATGTTAATTGTCAACAACAATAGTGGAGTAGCTAGTGGACTTGATTTGAACAGTGTCAATCTAGACTTGAGGTTAATTGATACATACAAACAAATTATTAAAACAACAGCGATAACAGATAAAGTTGCTGATCTTAATCCAGATCTTCAATTGACTGGTGAGCAAATTATACAATTAATTACAGTTTCGTCGGCAAATAATACACAAGTATTAAAGATTTCAGCTCGTCATCATGACCATGCAACGACGGTCAAAATAGTTAACGACGTAGCCGCTGTATTCGTTCAAGAAATTCCGAAAATTATGACCGTTAATAATGTGTCAATTCTCAATGAAGCAAAGCTTAGTGTGGATCCATCACCAGTACAACCAAACCCAATGCTTAATATTGCAATAAGTATTGTTATTGGCTTAATGCTAGGTGTAGGTATCGCCTTTTTACTAGAATACTTGGATGACACGATTAAAGATCCACAGGATGTTGCTCAATATTTGGATTTACCGGTTTTAGTTAGTATACCAAGGCTAACTGCGGACGATTTTAAAGTTGGTGCGGCCAAAACACTTTCAAGGGCAACGAGAACTAATAGAGCGGAGGCGAGCAAAAATGTCACATTCACCGAGTAAATCGAAACGTAACATTATTTCGCTTAGCAATCCAAAATCTCCAATTAGTGAATCATATCGAACGCTACGAACAAATATTAGTTTTTCAGCTGCTGATAATGAAGTAAGAGTCATGATGGTCACTTCCGCTAGTCCAGGGGAAGGAAAATCGACAACGGCTGCTAACATTGCGGTAACATATGCACAGGCAGGTCATAAAGTTATGGTAATGGAGTTAGACCTACGTAAGCCAACCGTTCATAAAACGTTTAACGTAACAAATCGCGTTGGAATTACGCATGTCTTAACGAAGCAAGCGGACTTGGAGGAAGTAATCAGAGCATCAGATATTCCCAATATCGATATTATTAGCTCTGGTCCAATACCACCGAATCCAGCGGAATTATTAGGGTCTAATCAACTAATTAAAGTGTTAAACGGATTAAAGCAAGTATATGACATTATCATTCTAGATACTCCGCCCCTTCTTGCTGTAACTGATGCACAATTGGTTGCCGCTAATTGTGATGGAGTCATTTTAGTTGTCGATTCTGGGCAAGTAAAGCGTAGTGCAGCCATTGATGCCAAAGAAAAGCTAGACAGAGTAAATGCTAAAATTTTGGGAGTTGTCCTTAATAACGTTAAGAAGAAGAAAAATGATAACTACTACTACTATTACTATGGAGAAAAAGAAGACTAGTAGAGATGATGGAGGCAAGATATGAGCTACTCCCGGATGCGAACTCTAGTACTTATGATAATAGATAGTAGTATTATTTTGGGTTGCGTCACGTTATCATATTTGTTTCGCTTTGATGCTGAGCTCAATAAGGTTCAAATTCAGCAGGCAGCGATATATAGCGGGATCGCTATCGTAATAAGCTTAATTGTGCTTTATAAGCATGGATTGTACCGACGAGCTTGGCAATTTGCTAGTGTTGGTGAAGTTGTGCTCATCTTTAGAGCTGTAACGATAGCTATTATATTAGCATATACGATTACTTCACTCGTCATTCCAGGTCGTGTACCTGTTTCAATTGGATTTCGCACCTATGAGCTAGCGCTATTAGGAATAGGAGGTTCACGATTTATCTTTCGTATTATTAAGGACAATTACATCAAGCCCGCTAATAAGCAACGTCAATCGTTAATTATTGGAGCAGGTCAATGTGGTGTACTAGTTGTTCGAGAGCTTAAGATGAATGCTGCCTCTAATCAAGCTGCAGTTGGATTTATTGATGACGATCCGAAAAAATGGGGACAAGAAGTGCTCGGTCTTCATGTTATTGGCGGACGAGAACAGATTATTAAAATCTGTACTGAACAGCAAGTAGACGATATTATTATCGCTTTACCATCAGCATCCCGCACGCAAATTTCAGATATTATTTCCATTTGCAAGCAAACGAATGCGAAGCTGAAGATGGTTCCGCAAATTAGTGAATTGCTAGAAGGCAAAGTGGAGCTAAGTATGATCCGTGATGTCGGTGTTGAGGATTTGCTTGGGCGTGAGCCAGTTGTCCTTGAAAATGATGGTATTGACGAATATATTGCGGATAAGGTCGTATTAGTAACTGGAGCTGGTGGTTCTATCGGTTCAGAGCTTTGTCGGCAAATTTTGAATTTTAAACCAAGAAAGCTATTATTGCTCGGTCATGGAGAGAATAGTATCTATCAAATTCATCGTGAATTGAAGGATAAAGCTGACAACCTAATGCCAATCATTGCCGATGTTCAGGATCGTAAACGAATGGAGCAAATATTCGAGCAGCATCAGCCACATGTAGTGTTCCATGCGGCAGCGCATAAGCATGTACCTTTGATGGAAGAAAACCCTTCAGAATCCATTAAAAATAATGTGTTCGGTACACGTAATGTGGCAGAATGCGCAGATATTTATGGTGCAGAGCGTTTCGTATTAATTTCAACAGATAAGGCCGTTAATCCAACTAGCATTATGGGGACAACGAAGCGAATTGCTGAAATGTTTATTCAATGTTTAGCGAAGCAAAGTACGACGAAATTCAGTGCTGTTCGATTTGGCAATGTATTAGGCAGTCGAGGTAGTGTTATTCCGTTATTCAAGGAGCAAATTGCAGCAGGTGGTCCCGTCACAGTTACTCATCCCGAGATGGTTAGATATTTTATGACCATACCTGAAGCTTCAAGACTTGTTATTCAAGCAGGTGCATATGCTAACGGCGGTGAAATTTTCATTCTTGATATGGGTGAACCTGTGAAGATCGCAGATCTTGCTAGAGACTTAATTCGTCTATCTGGTTATGAGCCTGAAGTTGACATTGAAATCAAATACTCAGGCATTCGACAGGGTGAGAAGCTGTATGAGGAATTATTGCTGCAAGAAGAAGGAATGACCGATACAGAGCATAGTCGTATCTTTATTGGAAGACCCGCATCCTTCAATCGTGAAGATATTGAACTAGAGTTAAGACGGTTAGAACGTATATTAGGTGAAGATCGTGCAATTATTCAAGAGCTATTGTCTCGAATTGTTCCTACTTATGTTAGGGAGACGAAGGATGATAAGAGGGTTCTTGTTACGAGTAGTTAGTTATGAAGAGGAAGAGAAGCATTGCTCAACTTCCTCTATTTTAGTTGCAAGGATGGTTGATACAATTGGATATCACAACTAAGGGTAAGAAAATCTATCTTTCCTCTCCACATATGAGCGATGAAGGTTTTGAAAAAGAATACATAGAAGAAGCATTTGCGACGAATTGGTTATCTTCGATAGGTGCAAATGTAACTGGTTTTGAAAAAGAGTTAGCATCGATGGTAGGTTCAAAGGATGCTGCTGCATTAAGTAGTGGAACAGCAGCTATTCATCTTGCTTTAAAAGCAGTAGGAGTTGAAGAAGGGGATATTGTTTTTTGTCAGTCGCTTACCTTTTCAGCTACTGCAAATCCAATTATTTATCAAAAAGCAAAACCAGTTTTTATTGACAGTAATCAAGAAACCTGGAATATGTGCCCGATTGCATTAGAAGAAGCATTTGTAAAGTATCCTCAAGTAAAAGCAGTTGTCGTTGTACATTTGTACGGGATGTCAGCTGATTTGGATGCAATATTGGATTTATGTAAGCAGTATAATGTCGCATTAATTGAAGATGCTGCAGAATCTTTAGGTGCTTACTATAAAGGGCAACATACGGGAACCTTTGGTGAATATGGTGTTTTTTCATTCAATGGTAATAAGATTATAACGACTACTGGTGGTGGGATGCTAGTTTCAGATGATGTAGAAAAAATAGCGAAAGCTAAATTTTGGGCGACCCAGTCCAGAGACCAAGCCAGACATTATCAGCACAGTGAATTAGGCTACAATTACAGAATGAGCAATGTAATTGCAGGAATTGGCAGAGGTCAACTGAAAGTATTAGAACAAAGAGTAGCAAAGAAAAAATATATATTTGATACATATAAACGAGAATTAGGTAGACTTGAAGGCGTTGAATTTATGCCAATCAATGACTGGAATGAGCCAAATTATTGGTTAAGTAGTCTAACTGTTACAGGGAAGATCAAGCCATTAGATATCATACTTGCATTAGAAGAAGAAAATATTGAATCGAGACCCGTTTGGAAACCAATGCATCTGCAGCCATTTTTTGAACAATATGACTATGTAGGTACAAATGTTTCAGAAAATCTTTTTGAAAATGGATTGTGCTTACCTTCAGATACGAATATGACTAATGATGACTTAATTAGAATAATAAATATAATAAAAGGATTGTGGAATTAGCAATGATCCGGAAGATAGGCTTCTACGAAAAGTACGTAAAAAGATTGCAAGATTTTATAGTAGCTCTATTGGCACTTATTATATTAAGTCCGCTTTTTATAATAGTAATAGTTCTAGTGAAAATTAAACTAGGAAGTCCCGTTCTATTTACACAAGCGCGCCCTGGCTTGAATGAAAAGATATTTAAGATGTATAAGTTCAGAACGATGACCAGTGAAAAAGACGGAGAAGGCAATTTATTGCCTGACAATATTAGACTTACACGTTTTGGTAAAATTTTAAGAGCTACAAGTATAGACGAATTACCTGAATTGTGGAATATAGTTCGTGGAGACATGGCCTTTGTAGGCCCGAGACCTTTATTGGTACAGTATTTACCTCTATATAATGCAAAGCAACAAAGAAGACATAATGTCAGACCTGGTCTAACCGGGCATGCTCAAGTGAATGGACGAAATGCAATAAGTTGGGATGAGAAGTTTAAGCTTGATGTTGAGTATGTTGACCAAATTAGTTTCTTAGGCGACTGGAAGATTATATTGCTAACTATGAAAAAAGTATTTATAAGAGAAGGCATTAGCTCGGATACTTCAGTGACAATGGAGTATTTTGAAGGGAGTAAAGTTGGAGGTAGTCATGAATAATTTAAATGTTTTGCTTTTAAGTGCTGGAAGACGTGTAGAACTTGTACAGTGTTTTCACAAAGCAGCTAAAAAAATAAATGTAATTAGTAATATTATTGCAGGAGATAATTCAGAGACAGCTCCTGCGATATATTTTGCCGATAAGTTTTACAAACTTCCAAGGATTAATGAGGAAAATTATATTGAATCCATAATTAATATATGTAATAAAGAAGACATTGGATTAGTAATT
>DXHF01000501.1 GCA_019113605.1 Candidatus Paenibacillus intestinavium | reverse complement strand
TCAAAGGATGAATTCAGTAATGGTACGATTCACGATATTACAATTGACGATCAACATGCTAATAAAGTCTCTTTTGATAAAGTAGTCTTTAATAATATTACGATAATGGAATCCACGCTACAGGAACTTGAGCTTACTGATGTCATTTTCGAAAAATGTGATCTATCTAACGTTGATTTATCCGGTTCATTTCTTCATCGCGTGCAATTCAATAATTGTAAATTAATCGGAACAGACTTCACGAAAAGCAGATTCCAAAATGTAACTTTCCAAAACTGCGTTGGCGATTACTCTGTCTTCCGCTTTTCAACTTTTAAGCTAGTGGATTTTGATCATTGTTCTTTGATCAACTCAGACTTTTATCAGGGCACTGTACAAAAGTTTTCCTTCTCTACTTGCAACATTGATCAAGCTTTATTATCAGGTACAAAGTTGAACGGAATCGATCTTAGCAATTGTGAATTTAAAGGATTGCATGTAGATATTGAAGATTTGGCAGGGTGTATCATCGCTCCACAACAAGCTACTTCGTTTGTCGGTCTATTAGGCTTAATTTTGAAATAACTTTGGGGGTACAAAATGTTTGAATATATTGATCAACACTATACAGAAGTTAATTTTAATCATAAGGATTTGAATGAAGGGGATTTAATTCGCTGTACGTTTGAACGATGTACATTTGTAGATACCTCATTAGAGGAAATCAATACGAGTAATTGCCGTTTTATCGAATGTAGCTTTAATGGTGCTTCGTTAAATAGTTCCATCCATACGGAATCAGCATTTGAGAACTGTATTTTTGATGAAGCCAATTTATTCGTCTCAAAATTCAACAATTGTAAAATGACTGGATCAAGCTTTATTAAAACTCGTATGGACGGAATTTCAATAATAAACGGTGATTGGTCCTACACGAATTTAAGACAAGCTCGCTTTGAGAAACAAGATTTGCGAGGTATTCGTTTCCACGAGGCAGATCTTACAGATGCCAATCTACAAAAAGCCGACTTGCGCAATTGTGATCTGACGAGAACTGTTCTTGCAAATGCCAAGCTACAGGGTGTAGATATGCGTGGTGCTAACTTGGATGGCGTTAACTTCATGTCATTCAATGTTAAAGGTGTGCGCCTAGACAGAGAACAAGCCGTCCATTTCGCCCATTCTTATGGTGTAAAGATAGATTAATTGACTTGAAGCTTAGTTGATTGGAGATAGAGCCTACCTCTTCTACACTGTACCCTATAGAGTAGATACATGAAAAATGTCTATTCTATAGGGTATTTTTATTTATAATGAAGAAAAACAAGAACGATGGAGCTTAACTATGAGTCGGAATCTGCTCGAAATGATTATTTATATTGTTCAACTAAATCAATTACCTAGCAGGCATGCTTCTAACAACCAAGCATGCACATGAAGTCTTTTTGCAAAATGAAAAAGAGGTTTACTTTGTGGTACTTGAATCCCAAACGAAGAAAAAAATGAGTTAATTTCTATTTCGGCTTCAGCAGGCTGTAGCGGCCATCTACAATGATCAATCTCACCACGATAGACACGTCCCTTCTTATCTATACTGTATAGACAATATCTCTCGGTCAGCCAATACTCCAAAGAACCAGGATCGCTTATGTTTACATCATCAATTGGACGATACGTTGCTTGAAATTGAGCGCTATTAGCTCTTGAGTCTCGGCGAACACTATAATAACTCACATGATGCTGCTCATCTGATTTATATTGAATCGTTGTTCGAAAGTACGGAAGATGAAAGCTAAGCCTGGCTAATTCAACCATAATGGATTGATCTGCATCTAGGCTAAAAAAATATACTCCAGGTTTTCCGTCCAGCGTGACATACGTTCTTAAATTAATTTGAGGAAATTGAGACAAATAAGGTATTGAGGGCATAAATCGTGGTCGCACTCCACTCATCCAGCAAGGTACGATGCTGACCCATGCTTGTCCTTCATATGTATCCAGCGGTAAGTAAACTGGAACAATCGCTTGAAGCTCCTTTACTGGAATTGGCCAATGTGCTAATAATATATCGTTCCACGTTTGATGCATAACCCAAGGTCGCTTTGGTATAGGGTATGGACGATGCATATCTACTGGCGAGCCGTATTCTTCTTGATTCCCACTTGGCATAACGTCATAACCTGCTTTCTAGAATGTTTTATGTCCACTTATCATTTTTTTGAAATCCTCTTTTCATTATTGACAACCTTCTCTTCTTCTAGTTGTGTAACAAGCAAGTATTTGCAACAATAAGTTACTTTGTCTCGTTATGTAACTAATAGGCATATGAAAATACAACATTGAATAAGAAGTTCGCACGTTTATAATTTAGTAAAGGAGAGTGCCGGTAATGAAGTCAATTATTGCATTGTTCATTGCTATAATCATACTTACAGGATGCAACCAATCCAAAGCTATTCATCCTCAACCTTCGCATACTGCGATAAGCATAGGTAATCCAACCGCAGAAGAAGTTCTCGCTCAAAATCCAAAGGCAGATATTTTTCAATACAAGGACATTGTTTACACGAATGCAAGTGAGATTGAATGGGTCCAACAAGCTGAACTAACGATTGGTGATCATGTCGGAACAATAACGAAACAATTTACATATGATCTTACTTTCGAACATGAAATGGCGACTAAACTTCCCGTTGACACAGAAATCTACGAACCAGCGAAAAAAATTGGCCCGGTATTAATTGTTACAATAAATGACAAAGAAATAAGATATCTAGGCTTAATTGAGGGTTAATTCATTAGTTAAGAAAAACAAGGTATTGAACTTGAACATTGCTTCAAGAACACTACCCCTTATTAGGTGCATTAGCTATCTACTTATTCTGTCCGTTTCAATAATGGCCTAGCTTTCCCGTATGTACCTAGACGCCATATATATTCCACTGGACCCATATTAAAATGCTTAAGCCACATAGTGCTCGCTATGAATTGAGCGAACAAAATGACAGTTGCTGTAATCATTAGCGTAATCATTTGAACATTCCCATCCCACTGCAATAGGTTTGTAACTGTAAGAATCAGTACCGTTTGCATTAAATAGTTGCTTAATGCCATCCTACCCATGTTGCCAAGGGGAAGCATCCACCTTCTAAATCTTTCATGATACATTATTAATGTAATCGTCATGACATAAAATATACTAAGTGACAATCCCCCAAAAAATTGAGCAAAATCTACCATACCTGTTTGATCTAGAATAAATTGTTGTCCGTAATAGGAAGGTATGATAAGCAGCAGTGCTATGATTTGTGTTCTGCGCAACCCTTTCAAATACTTCTCTGGATGTTGGAATAATCCGATTTTCCCAGCCCATTGTCCGACCAAAAAAGTTCCTAATATTACAATAGGAAAGCCAAGATAACTACCAGCTGCTATTAATACGATACCAACTATAAGATCTACAAGAGCCTTTGTACGATAAAACGGGATCAGTAGTAAACTAATAATTGCATAATAGAGTAAAACCTCGCCCGGTTGAAAATAGTGATGAATAATTCCAATCAAAAGCAAGATTGAAGCTCTGCGCAAATATAGTACAATCGGTCGCTTACCTTTTTTTTCTGCATTCGTCAAAAACATATAAAATCCAACACCAAAGAGAAATGAAAATATAACATTAAATCGATGATTCACAAAAATATCTAAAATTCTGTGAATCTCGAAGTTTAAGTTAGGAGTAACCCAACTTATTTGTACCAATTGATATATATTTATAAAAATAATTCCTAGTAATGCGAAGCCCCGTAGCACATCTAATGTTTCTATTCGATTCATACATACTCTCCTCTTACCTGTTATGCAAATAACCGTAAAGGAAAGCAACTAGCTCAGCCATCGATTGATATTACAAAACATTACATAATTGTCACACTTCTAATCTACTTTACTGGAATCTCAATTTCATAATTGTATGATTTCATATAGTGCATACCTTCAATTCGTATATATTGTGGTTCATTCACAGCATCGAATAGTAACGTACGTTCCTTCATTATTGTACCATCTGCCTGCTTTATCGTATCCTGCTTAACGGTTGTAGTTAATGGAACTATCCCGTCTTTTGTCTCAATAGATACACCATCAAGCATTACATCCTCATCCGTTGCAATCGTTACTTCTACTCTTTCTGAGCTCGTAGTAATGTTTTTCACCCAAAGTTCTTTATCTTCAAGCATGAATGGCTCATCTACAATAGCTTCTAGCGAAAATTTTGCTTCTAGCTTCTCATAACCTACAAACTCATTAATAACTAATTGTAATGACTCTAGGTCCTTCGGCAGCACATCGTATTTGATTTCAAATGTGGTCCCTTTATAAGAAGTTGTTCTTCCACTACCTAATATTGGAATTTCTTTTTCATTGGCCAATAATTCAATACCATCTAACGCTGAACTCACTCTATCAAAATTTTTGACATCCATCGTTCCTTTGATCAATGTCATTGTTGGAGTCGCAGTAATCGACTTAAAAGTAATTGAACCTTTGTCTACCTTAAAGCTTTTATTGATCTTTTGCTTAATTTCAGTTTGCATCGCTTGATCTGGATAATAGTCAAATGTAATGCTATCTTCATTCATCTCATTAGTAGTCGCATTTTCCCAGTAGGAAAGCGTTAATTGCTTAGAAAAGGGACTTACTGGATCGAAAGTCATCATCCCTTTCATTTCGGTTTGATTGTCATTAATTATTGAAGTACCCGAACTAGCATGCGAGTTTGTTAGAAACCCAGTAACATGACTTCTAGTCATGACATCACTTTTCATGGGATCTAAACCTTGTGCATTAGACAATGTA
>DXHF01000500.1 GCA_019113605.1 Candidatus Paenibacillus intestinavium | reverse complement strand
TAATGAAATCAACATGATGAGCAATTTCTTGCTCCTTATGACGAATAATTTCCTTAATAACACGCCTCATACGATTACGAATAACGGCATTACCTATTTTCTTGCTTGCAGATATCCCCAGACGGAATGGTTCTGCTATAGGCTGTCGTGACCAATATACAACAAATTGACCATTAGCAAATGATTTTCCTCCACGATATACGCGACCGAAATCTTCACGATTACGTAGACGCAACTTTCTGCGCATCTTCCATCGCCACCGTTTCTCTAAATTCCAATATCAGTATTGCCAATTTTTCTGCAATTCAGCATCCAAAAGCATAAAAAAAAGACCACCTAATTGTGGTCTTTTGAATTATGCGCTTAGCACTTTTCTTCCTCTTTGACGACGAGTAGCCAAAATTTTACGACCATTTTTACTGCTCATACGTTTACGGAAACCATGTACTTTAGCACGTTTGCTTACATTTGGTTTAAATGTAGGACCCATTATGCTGCACCTCCTATGAGATTCTTATTCAAACGTAGTGATCTCCTAGAAGATTTACGTCCAATAGTTATCAAAAAATACGCTTTTACTATTAAACCATGTCACGACATAAAAGTCAATAAAATGACGACAGGTAACCGTTGCCTATTCTCATTTTCTAGTGAATAGCTTTCGTTACTATTGTGGATAACTAAGTAGTGTAATCAATTTAATGTTTTTAACAACCTGTGGATACTAATTTTAGCGTTTAGCGATAACTGTCGAACTTTACACATGTTACAAACAATATCTTGTGTTGTAGATAAGTTTTATACACAACCTATTGACATTGTGGATAATTTACTTAAATTCGTTGAAATACCGCACATCTTTTGCTATGATAGATATGTTTTCGTTGTGGATTGTTTAAAAGATAATCAATGTTATTAACAGCCTGTGGATAATATTGTGTACAACATATTCCATTCTTAATAACTCCTATTGTAGAATTTCTGCATATTGTGGACAACTTTCTCTTTTATAATGTCAATTTCGACATAAACCCAATCTATTCCTAAATTCGCATTTTTATTGATAAGGAGTGACAAGCTGTGGATAGCCATACTCAAGATTTATGGCAGCAAGTATTGTCAATCATCCAAACGAAGCTTAGTAAACCAAGCTATGACACTTGGTTTAAGGCCACTAAAGCTAACTTTATTGATGATTCATTACTAGAAATTATTGCACCAACAACATTTGCTGCCGAATGGTTAGAAAACAAATATACAAATTTAATAAAAAGTACTCTTTATGACTATTTAGGACAAAATATCAGTATAAAATATTCGATTGGTGAACCTAAATCAGCAGAACAATTCGTTGTTTTTCCTTCTAGACAGCCTACACCAATCGTTTTGGCTGAACAAACACTACCTAATATGTTAAATCCGAAATATACATTCGATACATTCGTAATTGGGACAAACAACCGTTTTGCGCATGCAGCTTCACTAGCAGTTGCTGAAGCTCCAGCAAAAGCCTACAATCCATTGTTTTTATACGGTGGCGTAGGGTTAGGAAAAACCCATTTAATGCATGCGATCGGTCATTATATTATGGAACACAATCCGAATACACGTGTGCTCTACATTTCCTCAGAAAAATTCACCAATGAATTTATTAACGCCATTCGCGATAGTCAAGGTGAAAGTTTCCGTACAAAATACCGTAATATCGACGTTCTATTAATCGATGATATTCAATTTATTGCTGGAAAAGAACAAACTCAAGAGGAGTTTTTCCATACATTTAATGCCTTGCATGAAGAACGTAAGCAAATTATTATTTCCAGTGACCGACCGCCCAAGGAAATTCCAACATTGGAAGAACGGCTGCGCTCGCGCTTTGAATGGGGACTGATTACCGACATTCAACCACCGGATCTGGAAACGCGCATTGCGATTCTTCGCAAAAAAGCACGTGCTGAAAATCTAGACATTCCGAATGAAGCAATGAACTATATTGCTAATCAGATTGATACGAACATTCGTGAACTAGAAGGCGCGCTCATTCGCGTTGTCGCTTATTCATCGCTAATTAATGCCGATATTACATCGCATCTTGCAGCTGAGGCCTTGAAAGATATTATTCCTTCTTCTCGTCCTAGGATGATTACAATGAACGATATTCAAGCTAAAGTTGGCGAGTTTTATGGACTACGAATGGAAGATTTCAAAGCTCGTAAAAGAACTAAGGCTATCGCATTCCCAAGACAAATTGCGATGTACTTATCTCGTGAGCTAACTGATTATTCCTTACCTAAGATTGGAGAAGCTTTCGGAGGGCGAGATCATACGACAGTTATCCATGCACATGAGAAAATTACACAGCTCATAAAAGTTGATCAAGAGCTATATAAAATTATTCAAAATCTTACTGAAAAAATCAAAAATTAACTGTGAACAACTGAACAAGCCTATGCACAAGCTATGCACATGTGGATAGGCTTGTTTTATCCGCATTACAGGGGGTTATCCACATATTCAGTGCCCCTACTGCTACTACTACTAATATTTT
>DXHF01000499.1 GCA_019113605.1 Candidatus Paenibacillus intestinavium | reverse complement strand
TGTCTGTGCACTTTCCGCTAATGAACCTACTAATTTATCCAAATATGCCGCGTCAACATGAGCACCCTTTAAGACAGGAAAATCACGCGGGATAATAACTAAAGCTTGCTCACGATAATTAAAAGGTGAATCGAGCATTACTGCTTTTAACCGATTAGAGTTTTCATATGACGATAATCCCAGCTGCTCGGCAATATATTCAAAATTTTTCTGAATAGATAATGTAGCAGATGTCATAACGACAGTATCTTTCACTTCAAACAAATATTTTTTCAACAATCCGCTTACATCGACTGGGGCAGAATAAAGCTGTAATGATCTGAACTTATACGCCTGCGTTCCTTCCATCCAGTACACATAATCTTCCTGTTCAAGCTTCATAAACATTCGCAATTCGTCTTTAATTCTGCTCAAATCACGTAATACCCCATTTAAATCAATGAGAATGCTTTGCAGACCTGTATCTTCATCAAGTCTTTCCTTCACTTCATTCGAAAGCTTTTCTATTGACTTTACAAATCGCGATAGCAATACATGGAAATTATTTTCCACTTCCATCGCTTCGTTCCATTCATGCGGCAGCTTATGACGATCCAATCGCAGCACCATACTTGCTGTACCAACAGATTCTGCCTCATTACTTTGCGTCGCATCGGAACTAACAATACTGTAAAGCCATTCGAACAGCTTATCCCAATGCTCTTTCATATCTTGAAGTTGTGGGTAGGCACTATCTATCACTTCATTCCACGCAGCAGTATGGTCGTCCCCATCCTCTTGAATCCGAATACGAAGCGATGGAAGTACTCCTGTTCGCATGTCTTTATACAGCATGTTCATTGCATATATATACGAAGTATAGGTCATTTGGTTACCAAGATGTTTGCCAGCAACTTCCTCAAGATGATGTGCTTCATCTAAAATGAGATTGGTATAACCAGGTAAAAGTCGATGGTCAGCTTGAATATCTGTAAAAATCATTGAATGATTCGTAATACAAACATCAGATATCGTCGATTCATGCTTTGCACGGTGATAATAACAACGTTTGAACCAAGGACAAGCGCGATTCAAGCATGAATCAGCATCACTTGAAACCGTCCCCCAGAAGTCTGCACCACGAAGCCCGAGATTAAGCTCCTCTTGATCACCCGTTTCCGTTTCTGATAACCAGACAACCATCTGTGCCGCTGTCACTGGATCGTCAACTGGTGCAACGAAGTCCTTCATATTCAATTTATGTTCAAATTTCCGCATACAAAGATAGTTGCCTCTTCCCTTTAATAACGACGCTCGGAAAGGGAATGGTAAAATTTCATTAAGTAAAGGAATATCTCGATTGCGAAGCTGTTCTTGTAAATTAATTGTATGAGTGCTTACGACGACTTTCTCTTCCGCTTTTATACCGTAATATAGCGCTGGAATTAAATAACCTAATGATTTACCAGTACCCGTTCCAGCTTCAATAAGCAAATGCTTATTTTCAGTAAATGCCTCAAACACTTCATCATACATTTGGATTTGTGGTTTACGCTCTTCATAGTTCTCAAACATTTCCTTGAAGCGATTTTGGACATCGTCAATATATTGCTCGAAGCTTGTTACGCGTTCAAAATATTCGTTGGCATTTTCTTTTTCTCTAGCGGACGTTTCATCTGACCAAGGCGTTGCCTTTAAGGCGAATTGACGGTAATAATCGTATTGGGCAGAATCAAATACCGCTTGCTGCTCCATTAATTTTTCCGTATAGTTCATATACCAGCCGATATCTCGTGACTCATCGAAAAATGAAGATAGCCGCTGCAATGTGAGCAGCGGCAAAGAACGAAGCTTTGATACACAATCAATGAAAATATGAGCTGTAGCAAGTGCATCACTATCGGCACGATGCTGCATTTCATGTTCTACTCCTAATTGCTCAGCTACCGTCCCTAATTGATACGAAGTGATCGAAGGGTATAAAATACGCAAAAAATCCATTGTATCTAATCTTCTCCCATTGAATGGGAGATATCCACATTGATCAAGGGCATGATTCAAAAAATTCGCATCAAAGCCCACGTTATGAGCAACGAGTACAGCATCATCAAGATGTGGTATTAGTCCAACTAAAGCATCATTCAAATCAGGAGCATCTTGAACATCACTGTATTGAATCCCCGTAAGACCTGTAATAAACACAGGAATCTCAACAGTTGGCTTAACAAATGTACTATACGTATCGATAATCTCTAATTCATCAGAAACGACAACTAGTCCGATTTGTATAATTTCATCCAAGGCACTTTGTCCAGTTGTCTCCAAATCAAAAATGGCATACTTCATTTAGTGACCGTTCCTCTCACGTACAGATCAACTCTGTGCTTCCAAAATATAATGATAATTGCTTTGGAGTCTCCATACAGCATTGTAAATTTTTAAGTGAATCTTCAAACTGTGGATAGATGGAATAAGCTTTACGGAATAATTGCTCAGCTTGATTCATATTTAGCTTAATCGCATGGATACAACCAAGCGCATTGAAACTTAATGCTAACCATTTGGGAAAATCGCTCAATACTGTTAACAATTGAAATTGCCTTTGC
>DXHF01000498.1 GCA_019113605.1 Candidatus Paenibacillus intestinavium | reverse complement strand
TCAATGACCTGATTATCCTGAACAACTAGTTGCACTTTATCATTCGCAACAAGCTGATCTGCACGAATAAACTTGTTATGATACCCTACTAGCAGGTCAGAGGAAATATTGTAAAATAGTATCTCTTTTTTTTCATTTTCAAGTCTAATCTGTCCTTCTTTAACACCTGGAGTAAATTGAATCGCTATAACAGTAGCATTCATTTTTACTGCTCCAGCATTTTCAAGCATTCCGTCATTTGTTCTATCTAATAAAGCAGCCATCTCTGCACGTGTCACATTTTTGTTCGGTTTGAAGGTTCCATCAGGGTACCCACTAATGATTCCTTTGCCTACAGCGACATTGATATAACCTACAGCACCAGCTCGAATAGCGTCCGCATCTTTAAAGTCAGGAATCTTTGTCATTTGTGTTAACGCTTCGGCTTCATGACCTAGGGACTTCACTAGCAAGCTCGCTACCCAAGTCCGACTAGCTGGCTTTTCTGGCTGAATCTTATCTTCGGTCGTATCAAATAGACCTTGCTCGAGAGCCACAACGACATACCCTTTTGCCCACGCAAACTGCTTGTCAATCAAATTTGCATCCTTAAAATGTAGTTTGATATCTGTAGACTTCGCTTTTGCTTCTGCTTCAAGTCCCATTAAACGTACAGCAGTCACAATTGCTTCAACACGGGTAACAGGTTGATTCGGGCGGAATGTGCCGTCCGAAAAACCTTGAAATACATTTTTCGCTTGCATTTTGGTTATGTATTCCTCAGCCCATACTGCTTCTTCAATATCATCAAATTCCAAAGTAATCTGAACGCGACCATCATCCGTTACTTTCGTTTCAACAGCTTTCGCTTCCATAGTTTGACCTGCGAAGCCAATCATAAGTAAGGTTACTAATAGTACACTTAACAAGCTTTTTAATATCTTCATCGTTGTCATCCACTCCTTGACGTATTGTTTGTATTTCCTGCACAATTATTAATACGTTTAATTGAATCTTTTTATGGGGGTAGTGGGCAAAAGTTTAATTGTCGTTGGCTCTGTCTCCGTTTACATTTTTATCTTTATCCTTTTTATTCTCATTTTTCTTTTCTTTATCTCTTTTATTATTACGCCCCTTGTCCTTGTTTTTTTCTTTCGTCTGCTCTTTATTTATCTCTTTATTTTTCTCTTTATTTATCTTCTTCTCTTCTTCCTTCTGTTTGCTCTCTTCTTTCCTTTGTTCCTTCTTCTGCTCTTGCTCTATCTTATTCTGATCTTTACCTTTATCGCTGATCGGATTATCCTTCTTAGGATCAGACTTACCATTTTGTTGCTTATCTACATTGGAACTTGTTGACTCAGGCTTCTGCTCAAATAACTGCGCCGAATCAACTCCTACACTTTTAAGTGTCGAAGCAATTGAATCTGTACGCAATTGCTCTATATCCAGGTCGAGTCCTTTTTCTTTCGCTTGTTCATAAACAACAAGTTTGTTTATCGTTAAGGAGGCTTCCTTTGCTTTCTTTACTTGTTGCTCGTTTGCCGTATGCAATTCTAGCTCATACTTTTTATCCGACGTGTTCATTTTTTGCGGTTCAATTTGAAAGTCTTCATTTCCAAAATTGACGACAGACACCCAGATCTGTTTTTTCTCTGTCTCCTGATCCAAATAACCTTGCTCCTCCGCTTTGGCAATAATCAATTGTGTCGCTTGGTAGAACTCTCTTCCTTGCAATTCCTGTTCAGAAATCATCAGTCTGGCATCCTCATTAATCAGATTCACTTTTTCAACGTTTCCTTTTTTATTTATAATAAGCTCCATGCTTGGATTTATATCTATGGCCACCAAAGCGACTGACTGTACTGGTCCATAAACGGATTTTAAGAAAAAGGCAGCACTAACAAGCAATAGAATTGATGCGGCAAATATCCACTTTTTTTTCATAAGCCAGCTTATTCTTTGATGCTGACCAGCTTTCTGCAATAGATCAATCGGAATATTGTCTCCCAGCCTTGGCATTACTGGCTGATGCGGAAAATTGAGGAATTTACCATTCTCACAAAGGACCACGATACAACTTTCAGTTATTTTCATAACGGTTCCCTGCATTATCTTCACTCCCCTACTTCCTCAAATGAGACTGTTTTACGTATTCCTTCAAATTCATTACAAGTATATATCAGTACAAGTGCAATCAAATACTTTCGATTTCTCTCTAATGTTTTTCGGCTCACCTTAAAAAATTGAAGCATTTCTTTTATAGGAAGCCGTTTAGTTCTAAGTAAAATATGTAACCACTCAGGTTGTTCCCCGAAATGCTTGGCCATTTGAATAAATTGCTTCCTCGTATCCTTATGTTTCGGAGAGCATTCTTCTAATTCCTCTAGAAAGACTCCATACTCCTGCAGCATCAAATCATATCTCACTAGTTCCTGAGCTAATCCCGCAGCAGTCTGTTCCCGTTCATAGGCTTCCAACGAGATTGCAATCTCACTTGTGGTCTGATCAAATTCATCATATAGGTCATCCAATACCATCATTTCATTTTCTAAAATTCTACCTTGCTTGCGAAATTCATCAATTAGTTGATTTCGAATAATCATAAAAGCAAAATTTTCAAATGTTTTTCCGTGTGCTGCATCATAACGATCAATTGCCTTATTAAAAGCAATCAGACCTATGCTGGCTTCGTCATGATTCCAGCTAATTGGACGTTTACATATATGAGAAACCGACTTTATGATAAATGGACGATACTGTTCGATCAATTCATTCCTATCTCTCATATTCCCCTCTTTAGCCCTTCTTACGACTTGTTCTTTCAATCTATCCAACAAATGAATCACTTCCTATTACGCATATCACGCCTCTTTTGTGGGGGCAGTAACCTTGCCTATTATTCTAACATTTACTTGTACATAAAAAAGGAATCATCCCTTAGCCAATCCTTGAATGGCTAAGAGAGATTCCTTATATAGTTAACCGTTATAGTTATCCTTGTTCAATAAGACCATATTTTCCATCGTTACGCTTGTAAACAACGCTAACTGACTTACTGTCAGTATTAGAAAATACGAAGAATGTATGACCCAACATATTCATCTGAAGTATCGCTTCTTCTATGTCCATTGGCTTAAATGTAAAGCTCTTAGTACGGACAAGTTCGAAATCTTCCTCCTCATCCTCCAATGTAGATACTGAAGTAGAATTTTCACGAAAAAGTGCTTTTGATCCGCTAGCTTGGCGGAATTTACGATTTAATTTAGTTTTGTGTTTACGAATTTGACGCTCTAATTTGTCAATAACAAGATCTATAGAAGCGTACATATCTTCGCTTTGTTCTTCTGCCCGAAGGATTAATCCAGATGCTGGTATCGTAACCTCCACCGTATGTTGTCCCTTTGTAACAGAAAGTGTAACGTTTACTTCGGAGGTGATCGAAGGATCGAAATATTTCTCCAATCTGCTGAGTTTCTTCTCAGTGTAGTCCCTAAGTGCATCGGTAATTGGAACGCGTTGTCCTCGGATATTGTAGTTCATGTGGCACTCCTCCTTTAACATATTCTTATTATATCATATGCAATTACGTTTAGTAAAATAGATTTTTGTTTATTGTGAATTTTCTGATAACTTTTGACATTCTAATTAATACAATATAAAACACAGAGAAGGGACTCCGTTGTAGGAAGTCCCTTCTCACTTTTATAACTATAAAAAAGGGCTATGCAGCCGTATAATTACAGTTTGTTGACGTTAGCAGCTTGTGGACCACGAGCGCCTTCAACGATATCGAATTCTACTTCTTGGCCTTCTTCAAGCGTTTTGAAGCCTTCTGTTTGAATAGCGGAGAAATGTACGAATACATCGCCACCTTGATCTGATTCGATGAAACCGTAACCTTTTTCTGCATTAAACCATTTAACTTTTCCTTGCATGTGCAAACATTCCCTTCGTATTCAAATACTGTCCAGACTCATTATTGAGCCACAATTTGAATATACAATAGGTTGGTTCGAGTTGTCAATGGTTTTTTGTAAGCGGATACATTTATATTTAAAATTAAATTTTAGTCAATTCCTTAAAAGCAATTTGAACTTCTTGATAATCCTCCCATGGAACAGATTGTAACAGATTTTTTCTTTCTGCAAATGCATCTGTAGGAGTTAATACAACAAATACAGAAGTAAATCTTGCCTTAGTCCGTTCACGCCGTTTAGTTAAGTAACGTTCTCCACAGTCTAAATTATTAATAAATTCACAGCAGTTATCTACTATCTTACTAACTACTTTATCTGAATCTTCTAGTTCCGACTTTTCTTTCAAAGCCGACAGTAGAAAATCTTCAATGGCTCCTGTAGTCTCAAAAGGAACGATTAGAGGTAGGAATTCAATAGTCACACTTTCAACAAACCAGTTGTAGCGAACCTCATTCCAATTATTAATAACAAATTCATTACATTCACACTTCCCATCTTCTAATACCTTACTAATATTATTCAGAAAAATTTGTTCCGTTTCTAATTCATCGTTATCTGTAAGCAAAATCACTTTTCCAAACAATCTTTCCTTGTCCATTTCACTTAAATTCAACTCCCAAATATTCTTCAATACATTAGGTATATTCGAAGAACCTCTAGCCGCACAAATACATAGATAATTTTCTTCATTTTTTTTTCTAAACCATTTGTACAACTTTATGTCTCTAAATCGAACTAGTCCCAATTGATCATACATTTTCTTATCCACGTATTCCCAATCAGTAGTTTTTTCTAAGAAATATTGAGTAAGTAGTAGATCCGTACTTCCTTCACAAATCAGTATATTTCTCATCCCCGCAGCTCCATATCAAAGTTATTTCTTAATTTCATAGCTTCTCTTCCCGTTAATACTCTAGCTATTGTTTTAGTATCATTTTTTTTCAAAGTAACTATCCTTAAAAAGTCTCGTTCTACCGCCGAAGGATTTGCATTTAGAATCTCATCAACAACTTCTAAACTATGTGTTGTTAAGAATAATTGAACAGAAAAATCTCTACATGATTCAATTAACCAATGGAAAATACGTGGCATTATTGTTTTGTGAATAGATGTTTCAATTTCATCAACTAAAAGAATTCCATCCTTTGATGATATTATTCCAGCAGCTAACGCAATTACTTTTTTTATACCATCACCATAAATACTAAGTGGCATCAAACCATTACTTTTACTTTGAATACAATGAATGTAACGGTCATCATCTTTAATTATTACTAAATCTTCAATATCCTCATCAAAAACAGTTAATATCTCGACAACTTCTTTTTTAAATTCTCTACTCTTTATAACTAAATTTATAGAATCATTTATGATATGGTCTATTGATGAAATGAAATTGTATTTAACGATAGGTTTATTCCGTCCACCACTTCTCAAAATATCATCTAAACTATATTTATTGAAATTCAATTTCGTTTCATATCTAATTCCTTCTTTATCATTCAACATATAAGAATGTTCCCCGACAAACGTCTCTACTTCTTCCTCTAAGGATTCAATCTCATTAAATTTCGATCGGCTATAACGAGAGTTATTCAATAAATCTTTAATCATATACTCATCTAATAGAATCTTTTGAAATTCTCCCTCAATCTTTAAGTCTACGTGAACAGCCCCATATTTTCCATCAATCTCTATTTTCAGCTTTTCATTTTTCTTGTTGAATAGGTAGGAAAACAATTGATAACTTACTAAACGATTTCTAGAAAATGGCGTGCGATACTTAACATTTTCTCTAAGTTTAGCAACACGAATAGCATTATCTAAAGATTCTGGAGCAGATAACATCATCATGGCTTCTAAAAATGACGTTTTCCCTGAATTATTACTCCCAGTTACTATATTTACGTCACCTAAATTCTCGACCATTAAATTCTGAATACCTCTAAAAGAGGTTACTCCAATTGAGGTTAGTTTATTTGTCATATAACTCCTCTGCTTTCTTTGAATGATTTCAACTATACATATCTAGTCTTACTAATATTGGTTTATTTTAGACATATTACTTAACCTATTCGATATTGGGAGAGGTATTCCTTTTCCTGCTTTGGGCGGTTGGTAATTTCATATTGGAAAGTTGTAAGCCAAATGTTAGAATGAAAGTAACCATTGGAAGGCAAGGGTAGTGCCTGACTCCAAATATTCCATTTTGGGAGGAGTAAAACTATATGTTTTTCTCCTTTTTTTTCATGTCTGTTGATTACCTAATTTCAACTTGAACGTACGCTTTCTTTTATATAAATTGTCAAGATCTCTTTAAACTCAATTGTTTCAATCATACATTCTCAATCAGTAGGATTATTATAGACACTTATATTCTCTTTCCCGTTAAACTTTGGGATTGCCGTGTATCATTACATTTGAACGCATATTCGAATGCAAGAAGCTGATTATTTGATTGCTCTTCTACTAATTATACTAGATATAAGACAAAACAACCAAACCCACTATTAAAGTAAGCTTGGTTGCTTTGTCTTATTATTCACTTGCAAAAACATTAACTAACGACGGCTGGACGTGCGGTAATTTTCCATCTAGAAATTGATCGACGATATCGTTGTCGAATAGCTGATATACAACTCGCAAATGCTGTGGCTGCCAGTCTGTAGTAACATAGAGCTTGCCTGAGCTTTTTTGTTTGCTATATGTCAGTTCAGACAACTCAAATGTTGATAATATATTTTTCAAATCCTCCGCTACCTGCATTACCGCTCGATTGGCTACATCATGTATGCCATCGCCATATTGTAGCTTCGGCACAGAATGATGGAGAATATCTCCAGCGTCTAAGCGTGAAGATAACTTGTGGATCGTCATACCTGCCCAATTCGGCTTCAAATTATAAAATGGCCAAAATAATGTCGTATTGCCACGATACCATGGAGATAAGCCGCCATGAATATTCCAAGCATGTGCCGGACCAGCCGCTAGCAGTTCATCACTTAATTTATGTACGCCGTAGCTAATCATGAGATCTGCACCTAATGACTTCACCCAATCTATTGTTGTTTGGTCATTCAATGTAGCCATAGTTACTTTCAACGTAGCAATATCATTCAATGGTGCATTATTCCCTGAGAAAAATGTACGCTCCGAATGATCGCGATCAGCGAAATGTCGAATAAAGTTAAGTCGATCCTGCTCTTCAAGTCCACTAGGTGGCTGCGGAAGAAATTCTTCACGTTGTTCAATGACATGTCCAACTACGAAACCCATACTCATTAATTGATTGACGACATACAAATGTCTAGGATGTGAGCCTGTCAGTAATACTACCTTCATCTCCGAGTAACCCCTTCCTGATTTCGAAATGGACCATCAAGTAATCCCACTTCCTTTAATTTATCTATCGATACTTGGTAATCTCTTAACGGATAATGCATCTTGGCAGCAATATTGACTAGAGTATGTTCACCATCCGAATAATTCAACGTCATTAACACTTGATTCAAATGCTGACGATTATCCATTAATGTGTTGGTTGACCCACGTCTGTTAAGTGGTGAATTAATATCTGGATACAAATCATAGTTACTAAGCTTTGGCTCACCAAAGGGCTTGAGGTTATGGTAATAACCATTAAGCTCCTGTAATAGCAACATCTCTTCTAATTCATCTACACTTTGCAGCAAAGCTTCGATAGTCATTGCTTCCTTCGTATCAAGCGAGTTATGATATCCAGCATATTGACCATATATCATCCGCGAAAATTGTCCCATCGGCAGATTAAAACCTGGAGAACAATATTGTCGCTCATCTGATCCATTCAATGGCGAAAAGGGGCGAATCGTTATCTCTCGTTTCTCATGCTGCACGAGAAACTGTACTAATTCATTCAATGGCGCTTTGTCATTGCGAGCCATCTTATAGCTTAACGGCATATCTTTTCCACCTAAACAGGTAAGCACCATACCAGAGTGCAAATGGTCTCGCAAATGTTGGCCATGCTTCGCTAAATACGTAATGGAACCAATCGTTTCTGGATGAAACACAAAACGATACGTAAATTCACGTTGCTCCCAACTTTTCAAGCGATTATATAAAAATGCCGCAACAATTGGTCCGCTTAATTCATTGTTTGCCATCGAAGGATGACAAATATACGAAGTAATCAATATTTCCTTATCCGATTTCCCTGGCAATATAGCCTCTGCATAATTTAAGACACCATCTATTTTTTCGCTATCAATATAAACATGATATTGATCTTCCTCAAGTGCAGTTAACTGATTGTGAGTCATACAAAAGCCCCAGCGTTCCTTATAATAAGAAATGACATACGGCACTGCGTCTGGGAGATGAGGAATAGTAAATAGATGCTCTTTCAGCTCACTTAAAGATACGATTCGATCAATAGGCTCGCTATAATTTAATACATGCAAATTACTATCCGTAATATTAATAATTTCTCGCCCTTGGGAATCTTTGATCCATGCCTCGCGGATAACCCATTCCTTGGGGATTGTCCAGTCAAATACTTCAGTACCTGATGGGACTGCTTCTACCGTTAGTGGTAAATATTCACCGAGAATATCTAGCGTTTGCCTAACACCTTCCCCTGTAATACTTCTAAACAAAGGAAACAATCTATCAAACAATTCATCCATCTGCTGTAATTCATTCATCTGTATTCATCCTGTCTAGTAATGCCATTCTTAATCTATGAACAACGTCCTGTACATCCTCATCGGTCATCTTCGGATAAAGAGGTAAAGTTAACGCCTGTGCATACCATTGCTCAGCGATTGGACATAATCCCCGCTCATATCCTAGCTGTTCATAATAAGGGAACCAATATACCGGAATATAATGTACATGTACTCCGATATTTGCAGCTCGCATGGCTTCAAATATTTGTTTGCGACTCTTTTTAGTTACTTCTTGATTAATCTGAATCGAATAGAGATGCCAACCTGAGTTAGTATCTGCTAGTTGAGAAGGCACCTGTATGCCCGGAACGTCCTTCAATAGTTCTGTATAGATAGCTACTAATTGACGGCGGCGTTTCATAAATGAATCCAGTTTTTTCATCTGCGAGCTACCAAGTGCCGCCTGCAAATCAGTCATCCGATAATTGTAGCCAAGATCGACCATTTCATAGTACCATTCGCCTTGCTCCTTAGCGTAAGGAGTATGAGTAATACCGTGACTGCGGAAAAGCTTCAGCTTCTCATAGTATTGCTCACTATTCGTAACGATTACGCCACCCTCTGCTGTAGTAACAGGCTTAACAGGGTGAAAACTGAACATCGTCATATCGGCTTGTGAGCCAATCTTAGCACCTTTATATTCGGCACCTAGCGAATGAGCACCGTCTTGAATAACAACAAGCTGATGCTCTCTAGCAATGTCCATAATGAGATCAATCTGGCAGGGCTGTCCTGTAAAGTCTACAGGGATAATCGCCTTAGTCCGACTTGTAATCTTACTCGCGACATCTACAGGATCGATATTGTACGTATCCTTATCAATATCTGCAAATACAACATCTGCGCCCATATATCTGGCACAATTCGCGCTAGCCGCAAAAGTAATCGGTGTCGTGATCACTTCATCGCCTGCCGTTATCCCAGCAGCGTAGCATGCGCCATGGAGCGCAGCCGTTCCATTGGAGAAGGCAACGGCATACTTCGCACCTACATAAGTAGCTACCGCTTCTTCAAATTGCCCAATATTCGGACCTGTCGTGAGATAAGGAGAGCGCAATGTTGTTATAACTGCTTCAATATCCTCATCATCGATCCATTGTTGTCCGTAAGGTAACATTGTCTCTCGCTTACTCATAATAATAGATCCCAGCTTACAGCTGTTCCTTTAGCTACATCAGTTTTAATCTGCTTACCTAAGATTAGATCGTAATACTTCGTTTCTAAGCCTAAGCCTGGACGTACATTACGAAGATTCGTTTCATTGAATAAATCTCCAGCCTTCATATCCTCACCAATGTAGAGGGATCGTCGGTTATTAACGGAAGGTTTCTCTGCTTCTGTTGGACCATATTGAATATGTCCAATACTTTGCCATGCTTTTTCCGTTTCCTCCACCAGCAGCTTCAGCTCATGCGGCTCCATTGAAAATGTGGAATCGACGCCACCCTCTGCACGAGACGTTGTGAAATGTTTCTCAATGACAGTAGCGCCCAATGTTACAGCAGCTACGGATACACCGATGCCCATCGTATGATCGGATAAGCCAATTTCCGTCTGGAATAACTCCTTCATATGCGGGATTGTGGCTAGATTGGAATTGGTTGGCGAAGCTGGATACGTGCTTGTACATTTGAGTAGGACAATTTGCTCATTGCCTTCTGCTCGCACCGTTCGTACTGCTTCATCTAGTTCGGCTGCTGAGGCCATTCCTGTAGAAATAATAATCGGTTTGCCTGTTCTAGCAACTTTACGAATTAAGGGAATATCTACATTTTCAAAGGATGCTATTTTATAAGCGGGCACATTCAAACTCTCCAAGAAATCAACGGCAGTCTCGTCAAATGGCGAGCTGAAGGCAAGAATGCCAAGCTCATTACATTTATCAAATATTTCTTGATGCCATTCCCATGGTGTGTAGGCTTGTTTATATAGGTTATATAAAGATTGTCCCTTCCATAGATCCTTCTCATTGGAAATGAAAAATTCATCGGTATGAACATCTAATGTAATCGTATCGGGCGTATAGGTTTGTAGCTTAACGGCATCAACACCAGCATCGGCAGCCAATTGTACCAAATGCAGCGCTCTTTCTAACGACTGATTATGGTTTCCTGACATTTCCGCGATAATGAACGGCTTGGCATGCTGCCCTATTTCTCTCGTACCAATTTTAATCATCTTAAATTTCCACCATTTCCTGCAGCCACGGATTTGGTTGATCCTGGCTTGCCGTTATTTGTAATCCTTGCTCACTTATATGTCGAATTCGCTCGCCCTGACTTGGCAAGGAATCTAATAGCTGTACATAGGTTTGCGATGTCACCCCTTCATGCCATCCCAAATTAATAATAGCAGAAAGCTGCTCCGCCATCTCCATTGATGCTAATTGATTAGGTGCGACAATCGTACTTGCCGCAGGAAGACCTACATAGCATCTTTCCCAAGTAGTAGAACCACCCGCTCCGATTGAAAAATCTGCCTCGCTCATTAAGCGTGCCATATAGTCGATTTGACAATGATAGCTATAATGCTGCTGACGGCAAATCTCTTCGATTTCCTGTCGATAAACATTACTATTACCGACAACGACATCAACATGCTGGAATATCGTTGTTGTTTCCTTTAATGCCCTTAGCACTTTCATCGTTTCATTGGTAGGGTCACTGCCTCCCATAAATACAAGTAGACGATTCACTTCACCAGTACGTTTCGGCTGCTTCGCTCGTTGTTCAATAAATTCATCGCGCATAATCAAATATTTCGGACCTAATAACTTTTTGCAATGTATAGGAACTAGTCTGTCATAACGATGCTCATAGTTAGCTACAACATTTTGATCTAATAATAGATCGCAATCATGCTGACGATTCGCCAAATCATCAATAACAACAATTTTACGTGTGAACTTTCTCATGCGCTGCTCCCACGTAATATCTAATTGATAATGATCTACAATTAATAGTTCGACAGTTTGCTCCTGCCCAGTAACGACATAGCCTTGTCGTTCCACAAAATCAATCATATGGCCTGGTAACCGCTCCATCCAGAACGTTACGTGATGCCCTAGCTTTTGCAGTTGATCGGCTATCGTTAAACAGCGCATAACATGTCCACTACCAATCTCATGGGATGCGTCTGTACGAATTAATATGTCCATTACGTCACCGGCTTTTGCTCAATATGTGCGTTCAACCCCGCGACTTCGGGATGAGCTAATAAATATTGGATAACATCACTACTAGAAACATCTATCGCCGAAAAATGATCAGCTATATTGCATAGCAAAGCGTAATCTTCTGCTGTGTCGAGCGTAATCCGAAGCTCTGGATAGTGGCGATTTGACGGAGCTGTATAAGCTACTCTTGTAAATTGTTCCTTATATTCATAGGCATAATAAGTAACATGCTCACGATGACGTTGCTCACGACCATGCTGATCAATATATTGCAGCGCTTTGTGGGAAATTATTTCCACAGCAAGCCCTCGTGGTAGATCACTTGCCAAATCTATAATATCGACTCGCTGCGCTTGCATTAAGGCAACCATTTCTGAAGCTAGCTCATAATCAACAAACGGACAGTCTGAAGTGACACGCATAATATAATCGGGATTGTATGGCTTCGCACATTGTATATAGCGATCGAGTACATCGTCTTCTGAGCCTCGGTAATAGGCAATATGATGAGCGATGCACCATGCTTCAACTGCATCATCCTGCGGGAGTGTCGATGTGGCAACAATTATTTCAGCGATCCCTGCTATTTTGCGGCATCGCTCTGTGACATAGGTTAAACTATCGGCAGCTCCTAGTGGCTTAAGGATTTTCCCAGATAGACGAGAAGATCCCATCCGTGCTTGGATAATAATAATTGTTTTCATCGATACACATCCCGTTATAATATAATGACTTCCCTTGTAAATGAGCGCAAAAACGCTTGACCATCCCAAACCGCTTGAAAATCTAACGCCTGACCGATCGGAACAATACGGTCAATCCCTCGATTAGCGATCAAATCGACCATCCCGATTAATTGTTCCTTCGTATAGCCAAAATAAGAAAGCGTCTGGTCTTTATCAACTATTATATCGGCTATATGAGCAACGTTCTCAATAGCTGTTTCATAAAAGAGACCTGCACCGCAATGTCGTTCCCGTAAATCGGCTGTTATTTCATTAAGCTGAATACGTGAATACAGATTTTGATGGTCAACTTGAATCGTTGCCTGCTCGGTTGCTAGCCATAATCCCGTAGCTAGCTTTTGCACCTGTGTGGCTGCTGCTAGTTCATAATTTTTCGCTTGGATAACTTGAGCAAGCTGTGTCCAAAACCTTTGTTGTGCTTGTTCAATATCTTGCTGCATCCCCGTCCACATCACTAATCTCGGTGAAGAGCACGCCATCTGATCAAACCAAAATGAATCATTGTAAAACCGTTCTACTAATTGCTGTAGCACTGAGCTATCCAACTCATTAACAGCCTCAGCATCAATAGCTGACATGGAGAAACGATCTGAAAACACAAGTTCATTCGCCATCGGCGCCAATGTAATGTTGCGGATCGCTTTGATCGTAGCATCGCCGCCCCATACAACGCGAGTATGACAAAGCTCGCTTAGCTGCTCAGTCGTTGCATCATGATGTGGATAAGATACGACGATCGTTCTGTCCGCAATTTGTTGATGATGCGGATTGGCAAGCTCCGCCAAAATCTCCGTAAGCAATCTATTCGTCTGTAGCTGCTCCTTGCTAGAAATTCTAATAATATTGCGATTACCTGCTAATAACGATAATATCCACGAATAGATGAAGATCGTATCTACATTAGATGGTGCGAGTTGAAATACCGTCCCTCTCGCCTTTACAACACGACCCGCTATCTCTTGCTCCCACGATGTTTGCAGCTGGTTCATATTGGCTTTACGCATCCAAAATCCGAGTGCCACGATTTCTGGAAACTGTCGTAGCTTCACAAAGCGCTTCGACAATGCTTG
>DXHF01000497.1 GCA_019113605.1 Candidatus Paenibacillus intestinavium | reverse complement strand
TATTATATTACGAGATGCTTGAACATTTGTAAAAGCATCTCGACAATATCAAGCAAAAACTAGCTTTTTACTGCACCTAATGTCATCACTTTGATGAAATAACGCTGTAAGAACGGATAGATGAACAAAATAGGTAAAGTTACGACGATCGTTATCGCCATTTTAATCGACTCTGGTGATACTGCGGCAATCGCTTGTTGGGCATTCGGATCACGATAATTCGTCGATGCCTGCGTTGATTGAAGCACTTTCATCAATTCATATTGCAATGTTGTGAATTGCGGCTTCTGACTGTTATAAAGATAAGTATCAAACCATGCATTCCAGTGACCAACTGCAATGAATAACGCGATCGTTGCAAGTACTGGGGTACAAAGTGGTAAAATGATTTTCCAGAAAATTGTTAAGTCATTCGCACCATCAATTTTTGCTGATTCTTGTAATGCTAATGGCAGTCCATCAATATAAGATCGAACGATAAATACGTTCCATACACTTAGTAATGCAGGTAATAAGTAAACTTCAAATGTACCAATTAGACCAAGGTGACGCATTAGCATATAGCCTGGAATTAGTCCACCTGAGAAGTACATCGTCATTGCGAACATCGGTGACAACCATTTTCTTGCTTGGAAATCAATCCGACTTAGTGTGTACGCAAGCATCGAAGCTGTAAGTACACCAATACCAGTACCCACTATCGTTCTAATTAGCGTATTTCGTAGACCAATACCTAGTGAATCATATGAGAAAATAGTTATATAGTTTTCCCATGTGAACTCGCGTGGGAATATTGTAATGCCACCACGAACCGTATCTACCGAGTCATTCAATGAAATAGCTAGTACATTTAGGAACGGGTACAGTGTAATTATTCCTGCAAATAACATAATGACAACGTTGACTGTTTCAAATACTTTGTCACCTATACTTGTTTTCGTAAGCTTGCTTGTTTTTGAACTCATCTCTTATTCCCTCCTCTAGATGATAGATTCTTTCGTAACCTTTTTGTAAATAGAGTTTGCAAGGAATACGAGAATGATACTAACTACAGAGTTGAAAATACCAATCGCAGTACCGTAAGAATATCTACTCAAATTAATACCGTAATTCAAGGCGTATAAGTCGATGACTTCCGCATAATCATTGACGAGCGGATTGCCGAGTAAGAACTGCTTCTCGAAGCCGATACTAACAAGATGACCGATGGAAAGTATGAATAGTACCATAAATGTCGTTCTAATACCTGGCAATGTAATATGCCACATTTTTCTAAAGCGTCCTGCTCCATCTACTGTTGATGCTTCGTATAACTCTTGATCAATACCGGACATTGCCGCTAAGAAAATAATAGAGTTCCAACCTGTTTCTTTCCAAGCATCTGCAAAGGTAACGACAGACCAGAACCATTCTCCTTTAGCCATAAATTGAATCGGTTGATCTATAATGTGTAAACTCATTAGAACATCATTAATTGCTCCACCATCCGTAGATAGCATTTTCGTAACGATACCTGATACGACTACCCATGATACAAAGTGAGGTAAGTAGGCAATCGTTTGAATCGTTCTTTTGAAAAATTGTTGGCGTAATTCATTAAGTAATAGTGCAAAGATAACAGGCACTGTAAAACTAACGATCAAGCCCATTGAACTCATGGCTAATGTATTGCGTAAAACTAAGTAGAAGCGCTCATCTGTGAAAAGTTCAATAAAATGTTTAAGTCCGACCCAATCTTGATTCATAATTGAATTTCGTGGTCGATAATTTTGGAAGGCCATCAGCCATCCCCAAATTGGAACGTAACTGAATATAACGACCCATATAACAAATGGCATAGACATTAGATACAAATATTTTTGTTGAAGCATCGTTTGCCAAAACTTTTTCCCTTTGCTTACACCAATAACATTCACTGTATCGGTTGCTTGTTCTTTCATTCGGCTTCCTCCTACTACATAATCCTTCTGACTGATTCGTTGATAGTTTTATAATAGCCGATATAAAATAGTGATAACACCATACAAATTTGCTATAAAATCATATCAAAAACCGACTTTTACATTAATAATTAGTGTTTTTATATAAATCAAAGCGTTTTCAACATAAAAAAATAGAGCTAACTATGTGTTAGCCCTAAAATAATTATTATTCACTTGATTTTTTACTTATAGTACCAGGCTTATATGCCGATGGGGAGACACCTTTATACTTCTTAAACTTACTATGGAAATAATCTACATTGGCATAGCCTACACGCTCAGCCACCTGATGTACTTTGTAGCCTTCCTGCAGCATCGTAATCGCTTGCTCAATTCTCACATTATCCAAATAAGTATTAAAGCTATCCCCTGTATGGCTTTTGAACATTTTCCCCAAGTAGCCACTATTATAATTGAACAGCTCCGCCATCGTCTCCAGCCGCAAAGGATCCGCAAAATTCCGATCAATAAAATCGATCATTTGCTTCATAACATTTGTATTCGTGCTTTCTGTAATCGTTAAACGGTTCATTAGCGAAGTGAGCTGGAGCTTCAATTGATCTAGCATAAGATGATAATGATGAGTCAAATAAAGCTGAGTGACAAGCTTTAAATCATCCTCTAGCCCCAATTTCGGATGCATTGCCGAGATGCGATTCATCACCATCGTTAACAACTGTGCCCAGCTCGATTTCATTTGTTGTTCTGTTTCGCAATATTTTCTCAACGTAGTCGCTATTTGATCGAGCAGTTCATCTAGCATTTTTTTGTTGCCAACATCGATAACATAGAACAATTTTTGCGACATTTGATCAATAAATTCCGACAATGGAAGCTCTGGCTGGCCACCCTTATCGAAAAGAACAATTTCAGAAAGCTCAAATAAGGCATTTTCGTGCATAAAAAATCGATTTTTCAATGTAGCTTTTAGCTCAACAAGCTCCTCGTATAATGGTTTTAATTCCGTATAGGCTGCACTCATTATCGCAATATATTGTGTTTTTTGTTCACAAGCTCGTTCAATAATCTGTTCCAAGCGCTCTCTTTTCGACTGATTCATTGACACTTGGTGGATTATAATTCCAATATAAGCATCTGTCGAGAATACAAAGCCCCACTGCTGTTCCTCAATAAATGTGACAAGTTGTTGCTTAACGGAGTTACGAGCCGTTAATGAATGTTCGCGACTATACGTATCGAGCAATAAAATGTTCGCTTCTGTAAATGGAACCGTAAATAAACGTTCCCAATTTTCTACACTTAATTCCGCATCCTGTAACTGATGTTCTGCAAAATCCTTCAACCACTCCTCGCGAAGCAGTGTTAAAGTTTGCGTGCTAATAACGGCTTCTTGTTGCGATTTTTTCAATTCCTTACTAACCTTTTCAATATACAGAGTAAGCTCATTCTCATCAATTGGCTTTAATACATAACCATCTACTCTATAACGAATTGCTTGCTGAGCATATTGAAATTCTCCATAACCACTTAATATTAATATTCGAGATTTGGCTCCTATTTTCCGCAGCTCGCCAATTGCTCTAATGCCATCCATTAACGGCATCCGAATATCAATTAGAATAAGATCTGGTGTATGTTCCTTATATCGTTCAAGCGCTTCAACTCCATTGCTAGCAAAGGCAACTACGCTAAAGTCATATTGTTCCCACTCAATTAATGATTGCAACCCTTGTCTAATCATTGGTTCATCATCAACAATCATTACTTTATACATCTAATTCTCCTCCATATTGATTGCAAATGAAACGGAAGTCCCTTCATCTGGCTTAGAATCTATGTGTAATCCAGCTCCAACTCCGTATGTCATAACTAATCTTTGATGTACATTTCTAAGCCCTATGCGGGATCCACTTTCTTCCTCTGGTTCACTTATTGCTCTCATAACCTGCTGTAATCTATCGATATTCATACCTTGTCCATTATCGGTAATAACCACTCTCAATAGGGGCGCATTATACTGAATTGAAATATTAATATTCCCGTCGACAACAACTTGATCCAATCCATGTACAACAGCATTTTCTACTATCGGTTGAATTAATAAAGGCGGAATTTTTTGTTCTAATGCACTTTCAGCAACATCGAATGTAAACGCTAGACGCTCTGAGCCGAAGCGGAACTTTTGTATTTCAAGATAACAACGAATGACTTCAAGCTCATCCTCCATCGAGATTGAGCCCATCCCTACCTCTAAGTTTTTCCGAATCATTCTGCCCAGCATTCTAACTATACTTGCAAGTTCCTTTTCGCCCTTCATATGGGCGTTCATCCGAATGGACTCTAGCGCATTGAATAGAAAATGCGGATTGATTTGGCTTGCCATCATTTTCAGTTTAATTTCTCGTTGTCTGAGCTCTAGTTGAGATTTCTGATTCTCACTATCACGAACACGATCCATTAGCATCCGTATATTACTGACCATATTATTAAATTGACGGGATAGCAAACCTATTTCATCATTACCAGAAATGTCAGAGTTAACACTTAGATCACCTGTACCTACTTTATTCATATGACGATTTAACGCCATAATTCGTTTGGATAGTAGTGAGGACGTAGCATAGATCAAAATCATCGAAATAACAATACTAATTAGCATAACGGTTAATCCTTGGTGGGAAATACGGTTCGCTCCACTAACTATACTATCAATTTTGAAAATAGACATGATCCTCAAACTATTCTGACTATACTGAGGTAACAGCTCCTCCACAATAATTTTAGACGGTTGCCCGTCTACTCTCATCTCGTACTGACCAACACCCCAATTGATGCGTTCACTTGCAAAGTCTAATGCAGATATTTTCTGACCTACGAGCCAATTATCCTTTGCTGCCACAATGGTATCTGAACTATCAATAATGAACGTATCGAATGTTTCCTGACGAACAATATTATTCAACACTTCAGGTGATATCGTCATAACAAGAACACCATTTGTCCGGTATAACGGAAATTCTACCTTTCTTATTAGAGAAAGATAGGCTTGATGTTTCTTTGTTTCGTCAGTAATGAATCCCCAATAAATATGTCCACTATGAGTCGTATAGTTATACCACGAACTTTCTGAAATTTGATCAGTCAGTCGAATAAATTCCCAGTTGTCTAGCAATGTATTATTACTTGTATAAAATTTAATGTTTTCTATTTCATTGTAAAGCTTCAAGTATTCACGGAAATCATTGTATCCTTGAACGGCTTTAAATACTTCATAAGAATTTTCATATTGCGTGTTAATGACGTTAGAAAGATTCGCATCACTCATCAATATGCCCGAAATATCAATGGGCCGTTGAATTGTACTTTCCAATTGCAGCTTAATACGCTCAACATTTTTATTCGATTGCTCTGTTGCTTGATCAAGTACATGCTGGCGAAATTGCGATGTAAGATATACACCTACAATAATAATTGGTACAAAAGCAACAACAATAAATGAAATAAATATCTTTTGCTTGATACGTACATTATCTAGCCGAGAAAGAAATTTTGATAGCATGATTTCTAATCCTCACTTGAAGAAGTATATAATATGTATTTATTCAACACTATCGTATCATAACATAGGTTGAACAGATAACCCATGGCAGAACGAAGGAGCTTCGTTTCACCATGGGTTACTTTAGGGGAAATTCAAAAAGCGGACTTTGATAACGATGTGATGCAGGAAGTTTACTCGACATCGAATATGAAGCGAACTTGGGAAGTCCGGTACGCATGTACCAATAACGTACATTTACGTTTCCTCCTTCCACAAGTAACGCCTCATCTTCTCGGTTCTGAAAGCCCGCTTTTTGAACCTTCATTGAAAGAGGTAGTTCATGATCACGATGAGTATGCTACGTCAGCATAATCGGCATCATGTAGACATTGAACTTGAGCTTAATTTAACTTGAAGCCACTGATTTTCACTGAACCAATTAGTTCAATTTCCAAATCATCATTGATTGCTTGGAGCTCTACTACAACATCAGACCATTGTTGCTCGCCCGAAGGAGCAACTGCAACAGAACCGATGACTTCACCTTTAGATTTCACTTGAAGCTGACCTCCAGCTTCACCGCCCGCTACTCTTGCTTGAAGCTTAGCATGAGGTAAACTGCTATCAACATTTTCAAATACAATCGAACCTTGTTCGCCTACTGCTCTTACACAAGTTGTCCCTTCCTTGGATTCATCCAAGTATACACTTGTATATTGATCATAATTTTCAGCACGTGTCCATACCGTAAGATTACGAGCAGGAATCACTTCACCAGCCAGTTCATGTGATTGCTCAATACGAATATCTGCAGAGGTAGAACCAACTTGGAAGTTGTAGCTTGCTTGCTCAAGCACAAAACGATCTCTAGTGACATCCCACATCTGCAATTGATCGATATGAATCGGCAATGTCAGCACTTTAGTCTCGCCAGCCTGTAATGTAACTCGCTCGAAAGCAACTAATTTCTTAATAGGTCGCTTCACACGAGAGCCTATTACCGTAACATAGATTTGTACAACTTCGTCAGCGGTCATTGATGAAGTATTGCTAACTGTAACGGTAGCTACCAATTGCCCCACTGCATCGAATGTCGTTGTTACATTGAAGTCACTATAAACAAAGCTTGCATAGCTTAGACCATGTCCGAATGGATATAGCGGCTTATCTTCAAGGTATTGGTACGTACGCTTGCTCTTCATAATATCGTAATCAAGCAAATCTGTGAGCTGCTCCTCGCCCCTATACCATGTCATATTCAAGCGACCTGCTGGAGAGTAATCACCAAACAATACATCAGCTACAGCATTACCTAACTCTTGTCCTGCATGCGAAAGATAAATAATTGCTGGTATTTTATCTGCTAAGTCTCCTAATACGAACGGATATCCGCCCACAATAACGACAACCGTATTTGGATTAACCGCAAGCACTTCTTCAATTAACTTCACTTGATCTGCCGCAAGCTCTAAGCTAGGACGATCAATCTCTTCTTTACCATTAATAAGCGGATTGTTACCGACAACAACTATCGCTTGTTCAGCGTTGGCAGCAAGTGTCTTCGCTTCCTCTATGCCATCCTTCATCACTGTAATAAGTAACTGGTCATCTGCAGTCGGTACCGCTTCTTCATCAACAGTAATAACTTCACCGATGCTTTGTGGTAATTTAATCGCTTTATTATTCCAAGATTGAATGCTATATAATTGATCCTGCTCTTCCTTCAAGCGAATAACTTCCTTAACAAACCAACCGAATGCTTCATCTGCATTGGCTGCTAGATGCTTATCATCCGCTGTTGTTAATAGTTTATTCGTTGCTGTGTTAAGTAATGTATAGCTCCCACAATCCCAGTTCGTCAATTCAAATTGTGTAGCCTCTTCATTAGCTTCGGCAAGCTTCATTCTGTTTTCATCGTCCGCATCAATTGCAAAGCTTTGCTTCGTCGATGCTTTCGCCAAAGTAATGATATTATTACTAGAAGCAAAACTAACAGACTTCCCTGCAAGTTTACGTTCAACCGCCTCTAGTACAGTTACTTTGTAAGGTAATGTGCCCGCATACCAGTCACGGAACACGATATTAGCAAGAGGTCCAATAACTGCAACCGATTGAAGCTTGTCTGCTTGTAATGGTAAAATATTACCTTCATTTTTCAGTAGTACAATAGATGACTTGGCAGCTCGTAATGCTAGCTCAGCATGCTCAGGCGCCATTAATTTGGACTCCGGTACATTCGCATATGGATTAAGCTCAGCAGGGTCAAATTCACCTAGCTTAAACCGAACTCGGAACGTATTGAAAAGCGCTGTATCTAGATCCTGCTCTGTCAGCAACCCTTCTGCTAAAGCTTCACGAATCGCGTTGCAAGACTTTTCCTTGTCATCGGTAATGCTATCGATACCTGCTTTAATCGAATGAGCAACCGCTTCTTTATAGTTATCATAATAATGATGATCGTTCACAATTCCTAGTAAATCACCCGCATCACTTACAATAAAACCATCCATATTCCATTCTTCTTTGACAACTTTTTTCACATCAT